>NZ_JAYGHD010000021.1:0-43622 GCF_034932245.1 Nostoc sp. UHCC 0251 | reverse complement strand
AGAATTGTGCAGATTATTGGGGTTTATTTTATTAGCAATGTTTTGATTGAAGTCGTTTACTTTATCCTGGATGAATTCTACTTAAAAACTACAGATTTAAATGATTCACAGCAACAGAAACGGCTGACGCTAATTCCCTTAATACGGAGTTTTGCCAAATATTTTGTTTACTTTACTGGCGGAGTAACTATACTCAAGCTGATTGGCATTGATCCTGCGCCTATCTTAGCAGGTGCAGGAATTGTGGGTATAGCAGTTGGTCTTGGGGCGCAAAACCTGATTAATGATGTCGTTTGTGGATTTTTGATTTTGTTTGAAAACTATTACTTGGTTGGTGATTATGTCGAAGCCGGCAAAGTTGAAGAGAGAAATATTGAGGGAATTGTAGAGGCGATTGAACTACGAACTACTCACGTTCGCCATCCCGATGGTCAATTGCAAATTGTTCGTAATGGGGATATCGGCTCAATTATTAACTTCTCTAAGCAGTATATATATGCAAGGGTAGAAGTTAGCGTTTCTTATGACTCCAATTTAGATCATGTGTATAGAGTAGTTGAGAAGGTAGGACAGCAGTTAAAAGCAGATGAACAGGATGTTCTAGAACCTACCCGCGTAGCTGGACTAGAACACTTTGGTGAGAATAATCTATTGCTGCTGACGCTGACAAAAGTCAAGCCTGGAAAACATCTTCATATTCAGCGTGTTCTCCGCAAGATATTGAAGGATACTTTTAGTCAAGAAGAAATTGAAATTTGCGGTTTTTCTAAGAATTGATACTAGCTTTTTTCTGGTATTTTCATACAACGCAGTTGTTATCCTTCTTTCAAGAAAAAAGCGGAAGTTAAGAGGATTTGACTACTTCCATAGAATAAACTGAATTATTACACAAAGCTATGCTGTAATATTTACAATATTTACTTTCAATAATTTATCAAGAAAGGCAGAGGGCAGGAGGCAGAAGGGAATTCTGATTCTTGCACTCTGCCCATGACCGTAGGGAGCAAGGGTTTAAGACCCCCACCAAATTGAAAATTTGGTGGCCCCAGTTAAGTACGGTGTTGAATCCCCTTCTAAACTGAACCTTCTGCCCTCTGCTCTGTGCCTTCTGCCTTCTTCAACTACAAATTACTAATTATTATGTTAATGTTTCTATTTGATAATCACACTTAGATATGAGATATCAAGTAGGGGGGAGTCTTCGTAGTGACGACCCCACATACGTTACCCGTCAGGCAGATGAACAACTCTATGCCAGCTTGAAAGCTGGCAATTTCTGTTATGTCTTCAACTCTCGTCAGATGGGCAAGTCATCGTTACTACAACGCACAAGTTATCGCCTTAAGGAAGAAGGGCATAGCTGTGTTTACTTAGATATGACTCGCCTGGGTATTGAAGATACTACACCAGATCAATGGTACAAGGGCATTATTATCAGCTTATTCCATAGCTTAAAATTAGGGTCAAAAATTGACTTTCAGCGCTGGTGGGAAATGCAAGTAGGTATTTCTTCGGTGCAAAAACTACAGCTATTTGTTGAAGATATCTTATTACCAAATCTCAAAAGTGATTCTTTCCAAGACGGCAAAGCCAAACGCATTTTTATATTTATTGATGAGATTGATAGCTTGCTGAGTTTAAATTTCCCAATTAACGATTTTTTTGCTTGGATTCGTCAGTGCTATAACCTACGACCACATAACCCAAGCTTTGAACGCTTGGGATTTGCATTATTTGGTGTAGCTAGTCCCTCCGACTTGATTGCTGATAAACGCCGCACGCCCTTTAACCTTGGTAAAGCAATTGAGTTACAGGGCTTTAGACTGGATGAATCCACGCCTTTGCTTTTAGGATTAGAAGAAGTAATCAGTCAACCACAAGCAATATTACAAGAGGTTATTTATTGGACAGGCGGACAACCATTTCTGACACAAAAACTCTGTGACTTAATTACTGAAGTTGCCTTTGAAACTACTAGAGGAAAGATTACCCTACCTCCAGGTACAGAAGCATTGTGGGTAGAGCAATTAGTGCTTAAGCAGATTATTCAAAATTGGCAGTCACAAGACGAACCCGAACATTTGCGTACTATTCGCGATCGCCTCTTATTCGACGAACAACAGGCAGGACGGTTGTTGGGTATTTATCAACAGGTATTGCAAGCAGAAGAGGCTTTTGCTTTTGAGCTTTTGAGCAGAGGGGTAGGGGAGCAGAGTAGAAAACTCTCCTCCTCCCCTGCGCGTCTTCATTCTGTTCCAAGTGATGATAGTCGAGAACAGACACAGCTGTTGTTGTCCGGTTTAGTAGAGAGACACAACGGCTATCTCAAAATTAAAAATCCTATCTACCGAAATGTTTTTAATGCCCAATGGGTGTTAAGACAACTAGATAATCTCCGCCCCTACTCGCAAACATTCAACGCTTGGGTGGCATCGGGTTACAAAGATGAATCGCGTCTGTTGCGAGGACAAGCTTTAAAAGATAGTCAAAATTGGTCACAAGGCAAGAGCCTGAGCGATTTAGATTATCAATTTTTAGCCGCAAGTGTTGAATGCGATTGCAAAGAAGTACAAATGGCATTAGAAGCAGCACGGCTTCAAGAAGTAGAAGCAAGACTCATACAAGAGAAGAAAACGGCTTTCGAGATAGAAGCAAGACTAGCACAAGAGAAAAAAACAGCTTTATTGCAGAGATATCTACTAATTGCAGTAACTATTGGGTTGCTCGTTTCTAGTAATTTGGGAATAGGAACTTTCGTTTTGTATCATCAGACTCGCAAAAGTGAAACTCAAGCCAAAAACAGTGAAACTCGAGCGCT
This sequence comes from Nostoc sp. UHCC 0251, assembly GCF_034932245.1. Classification (NCBI taxonomy): domain Bacteria; kingdom Bacillati; phylum Cyanobacteriota; class Cyanophyceae; order Nostocales; family Nostocaceae; genus Nostoc; species Nostoc sp. UHCC 0251. The sequence goes on along the minus strand of NZ_JAYGHD010000021.1, from coordinate 40,804 downwards.
TGTATCTTCTTCTGTGGGATTGTTTGCCTCAAATCGCAGATTGGATGCACTTGTAGAAGCAATCAAAGCAAAAAAAAGACTGCAAAAATTAGGTAAATCAAATACAAATCTTGCACCTCAAGTGGAAAATGCACTGCAACAAGCAATTTATGGAGCAGATGAGTACAATCGTTTTTGGGGTCATACAGCAGCTGTTATGGCAGTAGATGTCAGCCCTGACAGTTCTTTAATTGCCTCAGCCAGTATAGATAAAACAATTAAGCTTTGGCGACGTGATGGTACAGCAATTGCAACTCTCAAAGGTCATCAGGGGGCAGTTAGAGCAGTTAAATTTAGTCCTGACGGTCGGATACTTGCCTCGGCGAGTGAGGATAGTACTATTAAACTTTGGCAGCGCGATCGCAAAGACGCATCGTGGCGCATTTCAAGAACATTTAAAGGTCACACAGCGTCAGTCTGGGGAGTAGCGTTTAGTCCCGATGGTCAAACTATTGCCTCTACTAGTTGGGACACAACTATGAGAGTCTGGAAGCGAGACGGCACTTTGGTAAGAACGTTTCAAGGTTATAAAGCTGGGTTTTTGGGAGTAGCGTTTAGTCCTGACGGCCAGACCATTGCAGCTGCCAATATAGACAGGACAGTAAAACTTTGGAGACAAAACAGTTCAGGTTGGCAGAATGCCAATACCCTACAACCTCTCCAAGGTCATACAGCTTGGGTTATGGGAATAGCTTTTAGTCCTGACAGCAAGACCATTGCTTCGGTGAGCGAAGATACAACTGTCAAACTTTGGCAGCGAGACAGCACAGATGGTAGTTATCGCCTTCATAAAACTCTCAAAGGTCATAGTGCGGGAGTTTCGGGAGTCGCGTTTAGTCCCGATGGTCAGACTATTGCCTCTGCTAGTCTCGACAAAACTATAAAACTTTGGGACATTGATGGCATAGAACGCAGAACGCTCAGAGGACATAGTGCATCTGTTTGGGGAGTTACTTTCAGTCCTGACGGTAGCTTTATAGCTTCGGCAGGTGCAGAAAACTTTGTGAGACTTTGGCAGAGTGAAAATCCATTCCAAAAGAATGCCATAGCTCATAAAGGCGGGATTTGGTCAATAGCGATCGCCTCCGACAGTTCCACCATCGCCACAGCCAGCCACGAAAATACTGTGAAATTTTGGAGTCCTCAAGGCAAATTACAGAAAACTTTGACTCAAAAAGGCTCAGTCTCCCAGGTTTCTTTCAGTGAGGATAACAAGTTAATTGCTCTTCCTAGTGAAGATGATACAGTACAACTCAAGCGGCGAGATGGTACGTTAATCGCTAGTTACAAAAACCCTCATGGCAAAATCACCGGAGCGTTATTAAGCCCTGATGGTCGAGCGATCGCCATATCTAATACTGACAATAATGTTCGGATATGGCGTGTAGGTCAACCTACTAGTTCGCCAAGTGAACTTGGCGGGGTAAAGGGTAAGGGGGAAGGGGGAAAGGTTTTAAATCCCTTACCCTTTACCCTTTACCCTTTCCCCAGACCTCACCTAGCATTTTTGGGTTGGCAGACTACTACGCTACAAATTCTCAAAGGGCATCAAGCCGAAATATGGGAAGTTGCATTTAGCCCTGACGGTCAACTGATTGCTTCTGCTAGTGCGGATGGTACTGTTAAACTATGGACACTAAAAGGTAAGTTACTCAGCACATTTGTCGGACATTCGGCGGTAGTATGGACAGTCACCTTTAGTCCTGACGGTAAGATGGTTGCTTCTGGAAGTGGCGATAATACCATTAAGCTGTGGACACTTGAAGGCAAGTTGCTGCAAACATTCATTGGTCACACAGCTGCAATTTGGGGGATAGCTTTTAGTCCCGACGGTAAAATACTAGCTTCTGGCAGTGGAGATGGAACCGTCAAGCTTTGGAAACTTGACGGTACAGAACTAACTACCCTGAAAGGCCATACCGCAGCGATTAGGCAAATTGCAATCAGCCGCGATGGAAGTGTTCTAGCTTCAGGGGGTGATGACAACACGCTCATTCTTTGGAACTTGCCGCAAATTCTCAAGCTAGATGCACTGACTTATGGTTGCAAGTTGGTGCAGGATTATCTGAAAACTAACACAGCAGTTGAGAAAGGCGAAACTCCTGCGGAGTCGCTGCGCGATCGCTCACTCTGCGATCGCTCTCAGAACTATTAGAAATAGAGATCGCTTCCTCATCTCCATGAATCGAATAGTAAAACACCATCAAAGCCACCATCTGATGGATATCTTAAAAAATGCAAGTTCCTTCTCCTCTCGGAGACGCTACGCGTAGCGTCTCGTAGAGAGGTGTGGGTTTTGTTTGTGTAGACGCCGTTTCTAACCGCCGATTTCGCGTTAACTCAGCGGCCAGGGAGAAAGGTGCAGAGGAGAGGAATTTTCCCCCCGCCCCGCACTCCCTCCCGATCCGTTTTCAGTTAAAAATCAAAGGTTGTACGAAGCACACCCACATACTGCGTATCATTTCTACTATCGTTTTCCGGGTTGAGAATCACCCAAAAACCAGGAGTAACTGAGATATTATCATTCAGGCGGTAGCGATAGAATGCTTCAATATGATAGGCGGTGTCTGCTTCTCGACGAACATCACTGTTAGAAACACGCGGTGGTATACCAAAGAGAATTCCCGGCAAGTTACCCCTACCCCCCACATCAGGAAACGACATCCCAATCGCCCCAAACCAGAGATTGGCATTGTCACCATTGTTTACAAATAGAGAATCTGTTCCACCCCTGCCATTGGAAATATCACTCAAACCAGAGTTCTCGGCATTTGCCCAAATATATCCACCCCAAGCGTGGATTTGGAAATTCGGGGAGAAGCGATAAAATCCCTGTGCGCCGACAATATCGTTGGAAGTAGCAATATTGTTGCCAAAAGGAGCGTTTGACAGAACGCTACCTGTCCCAGCTGCGAGGTCAACTACTCCACCGGGGCTATAGCCATGAGAATAGGCAACACCAATAGCTCCTTGATCACCATAATAGGCTAAGTGCGCCAGGGCATTGTAGCCGCCATCAAACAAGCCATTGCTCGCCGATGGCACATTGGGACTGCTTGCTAAATAACCCAAGGTGAGAACCAAGTCTTTGCTAATATTCCAGTTAGCGGCTGCACCGCCGCCACCTCGCCGGAATAAGGGACTATATGACCCAAAAAGTGAGGGAACCCCATTGCCGTCGTCAGCGATTGTGGGGGGAGTGACGGTGGTTGAAATATCGGTGTAACCAATGCCTGTGGGCCCAACAACGAAGTTAAGAGACTCACTGACTGGGAAGTAATAACGGACGTGGGGAATTATCAGTGTATTGTTGCTGTCATAATCGAAGTTCAGGCGTGTCATGCCTGTGCCTGTGGCTGCGGCAATTTGGCTTGTACCATTAGAATTCGCAAAGTTGCCAAACTCCAGCCGGACTCGTAACAAATCTTTCCCGGTGAAGCTGCTCTCAAAGTTGAGACGACCCCGATTTGCAAAGTAGATACGGGAATCATCATCTTCACCACCCACCCTATTACCAAAAGTATCACTAATGGCGGTGATAATTTGAGCATTCAGCCTAGTAGTAGTGGAAAACTGCTGCGCCTCCAGTGTTGCTGTACGTGCCTCCAGGGTATCGACTCGCCCGCGCAGAGTTGCTAGTTCTGCCGCAAAGTCTGACTGCAACTTTTGCATTACTGCCAAGTCTTGCTTATTAACTAAATCGCTAGTAGCTGTGGCAATTAACTCATTAATCCGATCCAAACAAGCATTTAAACCTGCGGCAAACTCATAGCGGGTTAAAGCACGGTTCCCGCGAAAGGTGGAATTAGGATAACCTGCAATACAGCCGTAGCGTTCGACTAACGATTGCAATGCACCAAATGCCCAATCGGTTGGTTGTACATCAGAAAACTGGGAAACTGAGGTGACTTGTCCTTGCAAACTTACATTAGCATCTGCTGCATTAGAATCATCTTCTGGAGGTACTGCCCAGACTGCTGGAATTGCTAAAAACAGGAAAAAAAAGCTATGAAAAATAATTTTAATCATTGTCTTATTACTTCTAAATGGTTTAATTGTGACTTTGTAACTAAAGAGATTAGACTCGAACCAAAGCTTCCAGGTTATGAGTTAATCAGCATTCAAGTTACATATTTTGAGTTTAGATTTGCTCATTGCTGCTTTTAATAGCAATAGGCAAATAGGCAAATAGGCAATAGGCAACAAATATTAAGCCATATTCACTTTCCGGCTCTATATACCAATTTGCTTTTAATTTTACGCGCGGCTTGTCGTAGTATAATATCAACTCAAAACAATCATTTACCTGCGATCGCTGCCTGGGCGGATGTCTGCAAAAATAGCATCAGGCATCCCAAATAAATGTAAAGTCTGGTCTATTTAAGTGCGGGCTATAGGACTAGTATTTGATTTCTAAAAAACTCGGTACAACTAGGAAGCCTTCTTTCCCCTTGCCTATTGCCTATTGCCTATGAATTACGCACAGCAGTACTAGATAAATGCCAATTACATGTCTTCTAACTCCATTCCTTTGGTTTCTTTAATAAAGAAGAGAATGAAAAACAATGAGGTAGCTGCTGCAATTGTATAGAGACCATAGGCAGAACCTAGACCGAAATATTGCAGTATGGGAGGAAATGTTGTGGAAATCAGGAAATTCGCAATCCATTGCATTGCAGCAGCAATTGAAAGTGCAGCGGCTCGAATTTTATTGTTAAACATTTCTCCCAACAGTACCCAAACCACTGGACCCCAGGAGAAACCGAAGCAAAATACATAGAGGTTGGCTACGATGAGAGCCAGAGTCCCGGCGCTTCCGGTGAGATTGGGGTTCCCAGCCGCATCTAGGGGAGCATTGCCGAAAATAGAAGCCATCGTCCCTAAAGTTAAGGTCATGCCAATCGACCCTAGTATGAGTAAGGGCTTGCGACCAAATTTATCTACGAAGGCGATCGCAATCAGTGTTGTAATAATGTTTACGGCTCCTGTAATCACCGTGATTGTTAGGGAACCTTGCTCTGAAAACCCGACTGCACGCCATAAAACGCTGCTGTAGTAGAAGATTACATTAATACCAACAAATTGCTGGAGTACAGATAAGCCTATTCCTATCCAAACAATGGGAAGGAGTCCACCATTTCTGCTTAAGAGGTCAGAAAATCTAGGCTGGCGTTCTCGAAGCACTGTCTGGCGAATTTCTTCGATTTTTGGCAGCACGTCACCCCCTAAAATCTTGGTCAGGACGTTAGCAGCTTCTGGTTCTCGTCCTTGAGCAACCAAGTATCGGGGAGATTCGGGAATCATTAAAGCTGACATTCCATAAAGTACAGCTGGAGGAATTTCTGTCCAAAACATCCAGCGCCAAGCGGCTATGCCAAACAAAAACGGCGACTCGGCTGAACCTGCTGATACAGCAATAAAGTAGTCGCATAGCAGTGCAATGAAAATCCCAACTACGATCGCTAATTGTTGCAGAGATCCTAATCTTCCTCGCAAATGGCTGGGAGAACACTCCGCAATGTAAGCTGGCGCGATTACACTAGCAGCACCAACTGCAATCCCACCCAATAGCCGCCAAAAGATAAAATCCCAGATTCCGAAGGCAATCCCGGAGCCAATGGCACTGATGGTAAACAAAATCGAAGCTGCTATCATTGCCTTGACTCGACCATAACGATCTGCGATTTTCCCTGCATAGAAGGCTCCTATGGCAGACCCCAACAATGCCAGTGACACGGCAAGTCCAGTTAGCACACTGTTGGCGTTAAAGGCTTTGGAAAGAGCGCCAACTGCGCCGTTGATTACGGCAGTGTCAAAACCGAACAGAAAACCGCCGAGGGCAGCAGCACCAGCAATCAAAATCACATAAAATGTGTTGGATTTACGACGAGTAGTAGTAGAGGTCATAGTTTATATATTGTTTATATATTGGGCATGGGGCATTGGGCATTGGGCATTGGGCATGGGGCATGGGGCATGGGGCATTGGCCATTGGTTATAGATTCTTCTTCCTCTGCTCCCTCTGCTTCCCCTGCCTCCCCTGCTCCCCCTGCTCCCCCTGCTCCCCTGCTCCCTGCTCCCCTGCCTCTTCACCGTCTGGAACGTCTGCGGAGTCGATCAATCATTACTGCCAAAATAATTACTAGTCCTTTGACGACTAGTTGCCAGAAGTAAGATAGGTTCAACAGAGTTAAACCATTGTTGAGAATAGCAATGATTAATGCACCTAGAAGGGTGCCGCCAATGGTACCAATACCGCCTGTGAAGCTTGTTCCACCAAGAATAACAGCAGCGATCGCATCTAGTTCGTAACCCTGACCTAATAAGCCACTAGCACTATAAAGACGGCTAGAACTCATGATTCCTGCTAAACCTGCCATTAATCCACTAATACCATAGACAAATAGCAACACCCGATTAACTTTAATTCCAGTTAATCGCGCAGCCCGCTCGTTACCACCAACGGCATATATCTGCACTCCTAAAACAGTTTGTCGCAGCACAAACCAGCTTACAATTACAGTCAGTAGCGCAATGATCACTATCCAGGGCAAAGGGCCGACATAACTATTACCTACCCAAGCAAAGTTGATATCCTGGTTAATCAGGGTTGTACCTTTAGCAAGTAAATAAGCTACACCCCGCAAGGCTGTCAGTGAACCCAGCGTCACAATAAAAGGTGGCACATCCAAAAAGGTGATAAGAGCGCCGTTGAGTAAGCCCAAAAACAATCCTGCCAGCAAAGCAGCAGGTACGGCCGCCCAACTTAAAGCCGGCAGTAATGATACCAGTAGTGCAAATACGGCAGAAACAGCCAATATTGAACCAACTGAAAGGTCAATACCTCCGGTGAGAATTACAAAGGTCATTCCCGTCGCCAGCACAATATTGATGGATGCCTGACGCAAGATATTAACGATGTTACTGCCTGTAAGGAAGTTGGGAGAAAGGAAGGCAAATAAGATGCAGATAATTACTAAAATTGGCAGAATACCCGCAACTTCCAGTAGAGTGCTAATTGATCTCTGGCTGCTGGATACGGGATGGGTGGCTGATTTCTTGGCAGGCGGTCTGACTGTTTGACTCATGATGCTGATACCTCCGATGCTCCAGTTGCATAGTGCATAATTTTTTCTTGGGTAATTTCTTTACCAAGACTGCCGTCCAGTTCGCCTACCAATTGACCTTCTCGCATCACTAAGACGCGATCGCTCATGCCGACAATTTCCGGTAGTTCGCTGGAAACCATTAAAACAGCTACACCTTGTGCTGCCAATTCGCTGATAATTCGGTAAATTTCGCTTTTGGCACCGATATCTACGCCGCGTGTTGGCTCATCTAGCATTAGGACTCTCGGCTTAATTGCCAACCAACGCGCTAGCAGGAGCTTCTGTTGATTCCCACCAGAAAGATCCAGCGCTCTAATTTCCAAATTAGCCAGGCGGATATTAAAGTTTTCCACCGCGTCTGCTGACAGCCGATTAACTGAACTCCAGTTAACAATTCCAGCTTTGGCTTCCTGCTTGAGTGTGTTGATGGCAATATTCTTACGGGAACTCATTTCCAGAAATAGGCCTTGATCTTTGCGGTCTTCCGGGACGTAGCCAATGCCCGCAGCAATAGCATCACTGGGGCTATTAATATGAAGTTTCATCCCATTCAGGAATACTTCACCACTTGCCTTCCGGTCAGCACCAAAAATCAATCGGGATACCTCTGTGCGTCCTGCACCAACCAGCCCTGCTAGACCAAGAATCTCTCCAGCGCGAATTTGAAAACTAGCTGGTGTAATTTTGCGCCCATCACTGATATTTTTGACTTCCAGCACCACCGCGCCATGATTGGTTTGCCGTTGATGTTCGTAGAAGTCTTGCATCGAACGGCCAACCATCATCTGCACCAATCGCTGTGCAGAAATTTCATCCCGTGTGAGACTGCCAATGTATTGACCATCCCGTAGTACGCTAATCCGGTCAGCTAAGGCATATATTTCTTCCATGCGGTGGCTGATGTAGATAATACCAATACCGTCGTTTCGTAGTCTGCGAATTACCTCAAATAAATGCTGAGTCTCGCGGTCAGACAGTGCTGCTGTTGGCTCATCCATCACCAAAACGCGGCTTTTATCTTTCAGCGCACGGGCAATTTCTACTTGCTGCTGTTCTGCGATCGATAAGGTACCAACTATAGTCTGCGCTGTAAAATTGGCTCCAAGACTTTCCAGCACTTGCTCTGCTTCAATTTGCATAGCTTTGCGGTCTAAAAACTGACCTCGCCGCAACTCGCTACCCATAAACATATTTTCGGTAACGGTTAAATTAGGTGCAACATTCAGTTCTTGATAAATGAGATTAATACCTGCCTTACGCGCTGTTGCCGGATCGGTAATTTTCAGGGGTTGACCATTGATGCGAATTTCTCCTTCATCAGCAATGTAAGCCCCAGCCAGGATCTTCATCAATGTGCTTTTGCCTGCTCCATTTTCACCCATGAGGGCGTGAACTTCTCCTGGATAAATCGTGAGATTAACATTTTGGAGTGCAGATACACCATGAAATCGTTTTGTAATCCCTCGCATTTCTAATACAGGGATAGTGGTTGGTGCATCAGGAAATGAAGTTTCAATACTTGCTGTCATGAACATCTCCTGTAAAAACAATTTAAAAATCACAATTGTGAGTCAGAAATCAATAAACTCACATCTGATGTTAAATTAAAATTTTCACAAAATCATCTTTTAAAAATTGACCACTATTTTGGAAAGTCCTGAACGTCCTTTTCTGACATTTAGAACTTTCCGCAGATGCATATATATACATCATGAGTATGTGCAAAAAGTCTGTCAATGTATCGGAAGACTCAACTCCGATTAGACATAATTTTTAATCGGAAATTCACAATTTTTATTATTTACCAGCCTTTTTCTGTGCTGACATTCTCTTTTGTGATCAACTTAACTGGAATCAAAATGGTAGATGATTTAAGTTTTTTACCATTTAAGATGTCGTTCCCAACCTGAACTGCTTTTTGAGCCATCCCTCGTGGATTTTGAGTAGCAGTCGCAGCATATAAACTATCTTTAGCTGCGATCGCAGTGATTGCATCTGGCGCACCATCAACCCCAACAATAAAGAAATCTTTACGTTGTGCTTGCTTTGCTGCTAGTTCTGCGCCAAGTCCACTCGGATCGTTGATGGCAAAAACAGCATCAATCTTCGGAAAGGTTGTGAGCAAATCACTCATCACTCTGAGTCCTCCATCCCTACTACCCTCTGCATTCTGATTTTTAGAGAGGATTTTGATATCGGGATATTTGGATAATACATTTTCGCAGCCACTAACTCGCTGAATCACCGAGTCCACTGGCGGCCCGTTAACTATTACTACATTGCCTTTACCTTTAAGGCGGTCAGCAATGTATTGACAACTAACTTCTCCAGCTTGGACATTATTGGTAGTGATGGTGGCATCCACGCCTCCCTCAGCACCTGTGTCTACGGCAACAATAATTGTACCTGCTTGTTTCGCTTTTTGAACTATTGGTCTAATTCCCGTTTTATCAGCAGCATTCAAAATAATAACGTCAGTATTCGCAGCAGTGAAATTTTCAATTTGATTGGCTTGTTGGTTCAGATCATAAGCACTAGAAGCTATAGTAACCTTGGTATCTTTTCCGCCAATTCTCTTCGCTTCTGCCTCAACTGCTTTTCCCATAACCACGAAGAAGGGGTTACTTAAATCGCCAACGGTGAAGGCAACCGATCGCAATTTTGCATCCCCAGTGGCAGTTTTACTCTCTGCACTAGTATTAGTAACAGGTTTTGTATCTATGTTAGCAGTGTTGTCATTTGGAGACCCATTTGTACAACCAACAATAGCTAATCCTAATATGCCAACTATGAGCGTAATTCTCTTCATATTCGTCTATTTTTAACAACGGATTTAACTTGAAAAAGACCAGTAGAGTATAAATTTACCAATGCATCACAATATTAGCTAGGTCTGTAAACTTCAGATAGACGCCTAGAAATACTGCTAGTTTTGGCAATTTAAACTCCTATCAAAGGTTTTATAATGTTGCCTGATTTGAGTTAGCGCTATTAATTGCCCTAAATTATATGGTTTGTTTTATAAAGCAAAACTATGAACGCTACACCCTTTCCAAAAATCACGTTTTTTTGTGAAATTACATTTGGAAGTTTATAAAATGAAAACAGCTTTTAACTAAAATTAGTAAAGCCTGATGTTACGTGATTTGGAAATTTGTATTTCCTTTTATTATTATTTTAGTTTAACCTGAATGTCTGCAAATATGATCCCCGTTTATCGAACTTTACAAAATCAAGAGAACTATTCTACCTCTATGTAATTTAAACTTTTCCACTAAAGCATTTGCGAAAATTAAGTCATTTTCAGCTTAGGTATAGTTTAAAAAACTTAATAAATTGAACTTAATTTTAATTGAGAAAAGTTAATCCCTTTGGAAAAAACATTTGTTTTTATATCTATCTCTTAGGGGTAGAAAGATATAGTCCATCACCATATATGAAAATCCTTTTGTTTTCTTTTCAGAGTTTACTCAAATATGCGTGTCAAGTATGCTTATTTGCTATATTAAGTTGCCAGAGATGTTTTTGTTATATCTCGATCAGAATAATTCTGTAGATATAGAGAGAAGAAACACCAAAAAAGTCATTCTCACTCCATTACCGCCGTTGTCAAGATGTGAAAGCAATACTTTTCGGTTAAGGGGGAAAGGGGAAAGGGAAAAGGTTTGAATTTACCTTTACCCCTTACCCTTTAACCTTTCCCCCAGACCAAAAAAGAGATTGTTGGGTTTATCCGAAAAGTATTGGGTGTCGCCTGTCCTACATCACTCTTTTGAATGCAAATTGGGATAATTTAAGTCTTGTCTGCAATGGACGAACTAATACAACCGCGCATTTGCTCGGCTAATTCTGGCTACTGCATTGCTGAATTATGCAAATAACTAACTAATTTTTTAGTTAGTATTAATTTAATAAATTTCATCTTCTATGTCAACTACTAACCAATTTTTTAGTTAATATATTTTCGTTATGATCATGGAGCAATGTGGGTCGTTCAACGCAGTCAAAATTCTCATCTAAAAAGCCGCGTCAGGTGCGCGATGCAGAAGCGACGAAAAAGCAGATTCTCGATGCAGCAGAAGCAGAGTTTGCCAGAAATGGACTTCAAGGGGCGCGAACAGAAGCGATCGCTAGAGGTGCAGGTGTTACCACAGCGATGATTTACTACTATTTCCAGAGCAAGGAAGGACTATATGAAGCTGTTCTGCAACGTCCGGCGGTGGAGATGCACGAAGGGTTTGAGCAGCTAAATTTGGATCAGTTCCCACCAGAGGAGGCGTTGAAGGTGCTTGTCAAAGGAGCGATCGCTTATGAAGCTGCTCACCCGCACAGAGGGATGCTTTGGTTTCAAGAAGCCAACCAAAATCAGGGAAAGTATTTCAAACAGGCAAATTGGCAAGAAAATTTTAGCTATCTCATCAAGATTTTAGAACGAGGGATGGCTGAGGGTTGTTTCCGTCAGATCGATCCATTTCTCACCACTCTGCATATTATTGGGGTTTGTAATTTATACTTCAACGCTTACGAAAATATCAAGCATACTAGACCCGATTTGCAATTACTGAGTCCAGAAATGATTGAGCAGCATACTCAAGCAGCAGTTAATTTTATTTTGGCTGGTGTGCGACGGACTGGGGATTAGAGATTGAATATCGGGAAACTGCGTAGGCGTAGCCCAACCTAGGCATCGCCTGCCAAAGCGTCATAATAAAAAACTAGAGGAAGTAACTGACTTTCTCTTTCTCTCCATTAAAAATAGGAGTAACAAGATGAACGCTCATAAAGTAGAAGCTGTTTTAAGTGAAGATGGAACTTTAATACTGCGGGGCTTACCTTTTCATGCAGGGGATGCTGTGGAGGTAATTATTCTCGAAGTTAAAACTCCCCAGCCTCAAGAAGCACCACCTAGCCAGTTACAAACCAATCTTTATCCAATGCGCGGGAAACTACTCCGTTATGATGATCCAACAGAACCCGTCGCTTTGTCAGATTGGGAATTTTTGCAATGATTATACTTGATACACATATCTGGGTTTGGTGGGTTGACGATAACGAGCAACTTAGGATAAGCAATCCGTTTGTGATGAAATTGCTGCCAAACATCTACAAATATCTGGGCAATTTTTGACATTTCTTCTCGTGTTAATCCTGAATCTACGAGTTGATTGTCTTGCCATTTGGAACGCAGAATATTATTCAGCATTGTTAAAGCTTGTTCAGTCGAAACATCTTTGAGCGATCGCATCGGAAACTGTAGTTTTGCCGCAAGACTTGTTATTTAGAATGGGATAGACATCATCTGATTGACCCATTCCTCAGCAGTAGAAGCTTCCCAAACGAGGATGAGTGCTTCAATTGCATCACTGACTGACAAATTCTGGGAAAGAATCAAAACTCCAGAACTAGTTTTTGACATTATGAATTCACCAAACTCAGCAGGCATAGTTCTACGATCATGGGTCACGAGGACTCTACCATCCTGTGCTGCGATCGCCAATACCTCTGAATCTTTCTTACCTTCGAGCAATGCTGTATAAGCTGATTGGAAATCAAGATTTGGTTGTCTACGTATTGTGCCAGTTACAATCGCTTGGCGTAGGTCGGCATCTGCTTGAAATCTAACTGTTATCATCCCTTGCTGTGCTTCTGCATTTGAGCAGCTTTTAACTTCTGATACAGAAGCGGATTTTTCTCTCTAAGGGACTGTTGCAATTTCTCAAACTCTTTTTCACCATCTTTTAAATACGCATCAATTAGCTCTCGGTTGGCAAGATAAAAGGTAATAGCACCATAAACCTCCTCCAGCGACAGTAATGGAAAGTTTTGGGTAATGCTTTCAGGAGACTCACCATTCAAAAAGGCATACACAACTGAATCGAGAGAGATACGAGTCCCTTCAATCCAATATCCTCCATCTCGTTGTTCGATATATGGCTTTGCTCTCTTCAGTGCTGCTGTCATAAAACCACACCTCAAAAAAACTTCTTAGGGACTTCCAAGAAATAAATTATCCAATCTTGTGGGGTGGGCATCTTGCCCGCCTTTGACTATGGGCTATCGTGTCGCCCACCCCACAATAAATAGTTGTATATTTTTTTATTTGGAAGTCCCTTAACAAGATTATCAATAAATATGCGACGCCGAATAGCTCGTCGTAGACATCGCATTACGAATTCCGCGCAGTGCTATTAGTCTTTAACTTAGGATAAGCAATCCGTTTGTGATGAAATTGCTGCCAAACATCCACAAATATCTGGGCAATTTTTGACATTTCTTCTCGTGTTAGTCCTGAATCTACGAGTTGATTGTCTTGCCATTTGGCACGCAGAATATTATTTAGCATTGCTAAAGCTTGTTCGGTGGAAACATCTTTAACCGATCGCTTTCCTTCTCCAGAGGGAGACGATCCGCGAAGGGAACGCTTACCCGAAGTTGAGGCTTCAAGCGATCGCAACGCCGCTTCGCAAGAGTCTGCTAACATGACAATTCCGGTTTCCCGTGATTGGGGAATTGGCCCATCGTAGCGAAAATCTGCATCATCTACTATTAAACTCGGATCTTCCTGAGCCATTTGCTGGGCTTGGTGATGGAAATAGGCAATCAACATCGTTCCTTGATGCTCTGGAATAAAAGCTTGAATCGCTGTCGGTAAAAGGTGTTTCCGCGCCATCACCAACCCTTCAGTTACGTGCTTTTTGATAATTGCTGCACTCTTCCAAGGGTCTTTAATTTCTGTATCATGTTTATTCGGCCCCCCCATTTGATTTTCAATAAAGCCAAGGGGGTCGTGCATTTTGCCAATATCGTGATATAATGTTCCAGCCCTGACTAGCTCAACATTGCATCCTAGTTCTTTGGCAGCAGCTTCCGCAAGGGTAGCCACAAGCAGCGTGTGCTGAAAAGTTCCAGGAGTTTCAGTAGCGAGTCGTTTTAATAAAGGGCGGTTAGGGTTCGCCAGTTCTGCTAGGCGAATTGGGGTGACTAAATCAAAAACTTTTTCTAGATAAGGACTCAAGCCCAAGGCTACAACACTCCAGGCTAAACCGGATAAAGCAAATAATCCGGCTTCTCGGAGGACGATATACCAGGTTGAACCAAATGCTTGACCAATTAAGATTTTAACAACCAGATAAATACTGCCCTGAGTTAAAGCGATCGCAACACCTAATAGTGCCAACTCTTCACGCGATCGCAATCGTTGCGCTATGTAACTACCTAATATTCCTCCCCCGGCACCAGCTAAAAGCGCAGCCTTGCTCATATCCAAGGTGATAGCTAATATCGGCAACAGCAGTCCGACAACTGTCAAGCCCAAAGTGGGGCCGTAGAAGCTTCCCAATAATAAACCAAGGGCGCTCCAGGTGGTATAAGACAATCCTAGCGTGATCACTCCTGGTACACTCAGAGTCAGCAGTAATACCAACAAGCGATCGCGTTCTCGCAATTCGCAATTGACATGTCGTTCTACCCAGACAAAAATGCCAATGGCGATCGCAATAACGCCTGCTAACTTCACTAACTCGTGCCATTTTACCTCCCGGCGAACCAGGTGATAATGCTCCAGCACCTCAAAGTTCCATGTATTAATCTGCTCTCCTTTTTTGACAATCACCTCACCACGCCGTACCTTCACCATCACGGGTGGTATCCCAGCAGCGGCCTTTTGAGCATTTTGTCTGGTTTGTTCTTCATCATTTTGCAGATTCGGCTTGAGTACAGCTAACAATAGCTTCTTCGCCAAAGGTTCAGCGGATTCTGGTACAAAGGTCTGCAATTGTAAACTCACCGCATCTTGTAAAATATTTTTTGGCAGTCCATGTGGGATGCCTTGGGTGAGAATCCTCTCTGCACTCTGATGGATTCCCATTTGTGTTGTTTCCCAGTCCGCATCTGACAAATCTAAAAGGAGAGATGTCTCATATACTGCTTCTGGGCTAACAGTCTCTAACTGTAAAAGTTTGGCAGTGGCTTGGGTGTATCTCTGACGTGTTTGGGAAATTTGGGTAATCAGTAAAGACAAGTTCTGATCAGAAGTTGTGACGCGGTAAGATTCTAGTTCTCCTAATGCTTGGGTGAAGTCAGTGTTTTGGGAAAAATCAACTGGCTCTGTCTTCTGTGGTTTTACCTGTGAACTCTGGGAATCAGATTTGGATGGTTGCCCTTCTTGATTGGGTGCAGGGATGGATGATGGACGAGATGAAGTGGCGGTTTGTCCTGTTTTTTTCTTCTGCTGATTTTTATTATTTTCTACAGTCAATAGCAGTGCTTGCCATTCCGATTCAGGGCAAGCGCGGAGGTAACGCTGGGTAGAGATGGACAAAATTACAGGATCAAAAAAAGGAAAAGCTCCAGCGACGGCACGAATTTCGTTGCCATCATCCAAAAGTTGTTGCAATTTTTGATTGATTTGTTCGTTCATTCCTGCATCAATCATCAGCACTTGTAAGGAGCCTTTACTGACGGCTTTGCGCTCGGCTTCTGTTTTTTTCTGATCTTCGATGCTATCTGTGTAAGGTGCTGTAATTGTCTGGGGCGCGGGATTTCCTACTTTAATTTGAGTCTGGTTATATAATTTATAACCAATAACGCCTGTAAGAGACACTAGAGCGATCGCTAAAATAACCAAGGAACGCTGTTCATGTAACCAATCTAAACAGACTGCATAAATACTACTCTTAGTTTTGAGCGATTTTGCCTTTGACTTGAGCGCTCTTTCTTGTTTTCGGCGATGCCTTTTATCGTTGGTTTTTAAGAAAAATAAGATTACATTATTAAAGATAGTCTTTAGAAGTTCCCTTCTATGAATTTTGCTTTTGGGACTTCTCATTACCTTTCCTTTACGGCGTAGTCCTTTGTACTGTCGCCGCCAGTGAGTCAATTGCTGGGTTAATAACTGCAAAAATTGCTCTATTTTCATTATTTCTGCCTGCAATTGCTGACTTTGATAGCTCAAAACAAGGCAATCATCAGGGAAGTTTGATCTGCGACTGCTGCAACTCAGGGTGGTGGACGCTAATTAAAGCTGATTTGCCACAATAGTTACCTACAGACTCAGGTTGAGATTTTCTGAAGAATTCTAGTATATAAGTTTTTTAGTTTTTGGCTAGATTTAGTAGTTTTGAGCGTTTAGGTGATTTCCGACAAAGAAAATACCTGTGTTGGCGAGTTTCGACTACTTCGACTTCGCTCAGTACAAGTTCGCTCAACTCTCGATCTATCAGTTGGTTGAGCGTACCCCTGCGGGGAAGCAAGCTACGCGTAGCGTCTCGAAGAGAAGTCGAAACCAACGGCATCGGTACATTTATTCTTGTAAATCACCTTAGTATCCGCACCGTTGTTCGGTGAAAATAGCATTAACGTGACCGAATAACGCGAGGAGCCGCGTAAACTGAAAGCAAAGCCACCTCATATCCCTCCTCTGTTAACTCCGTTGGATTTAAGGCAAGATTATACACTCCTGACCACACCGCCACAAATGCATCGATTAATTCTAACATTTGGGAAAAGCTAGTTAGTCCCCATGTTGGAGAATTCCTCTGCCAGAGCGAGACTTGCCAATTCACGGGAATTCCACTTATACCGTTATATGCTCCTGATAAAGCACCAGTAATTGCCCCTGTAGCCTGTGAGCTTAGAAGCGTAGCATGTTGCATTTTAAAATTGCCATTGTGAGTAGCCTGCAAAACTGCCAAGCGAAAGTCTTCTAAGGTACTTAAAAAGCAGTAAAATGCCATAGCAATAGTGTTACTGAGTTTTTCTTCCTTAGCAAACTCAGCTTGTGCCCTTGACAATCCAGCCCCTTGCTCTAATAAATTCTGAACTATTAATAATTTTTTTGGTATTGATGTCGGTGTTTGTCCGATAAAAGAAATTGTTTGCGGAATTAAGGTTAGAGGGTTGAGTTTTTCAGTTAAGGCAAGAGCGATCGCATATCCTACTGCTAGGGTTCCATCCCTTACTACTGGGTCATCCTCCCAGATTTTTAGGACATGCAGCAAGTTTTGGCGCAGCTTAATAGGATTTTCGTGAAAAAAAAGTGCTATCGGTAGTGTCGCAAGAATTATTTTTATCGGTATGTCATCAGTTGCTGCTAAATCAAGAGATTCTTTTTGCTGACGCGCTATCCAATCATCTAAATCTAATCTACCCAACGCAATCAAACTCTCAGTTCCTATAACCGCCATTCTGCCCAAATCCAGGTAATTCTGAGACTTTAGATCACCAGTGGCTAAACTCCCCCCCAGGAATGCTCCGAGCAAAGTACCTCTAAACCGACTTATAGGAGAATAACGCATACAATTTTGGATTTTGGCCGCAGCTTTGATGAGCTTCCAACGCAAATTAGATTTTGGATTAAAGAATTAATCCAAAATCCCAACTCGGAAAATCGATTTATTTTTCATCTTTTCTTAAAAAATGCACCAAAGCTTGCAAGCCCAACAAGTAACTTTGTCCGCCAAAACCACTTATTTGCCCAATCGCTACTGGGGCGATATATGAATGATGGCGAAAATCTTCCCTGCGATAGATATTGCTCAGATGTACTTCTACTGTGGGCAAATTAACAGCAGCGATCGCATCTCGCAAGGCCACACTTGTGTGGGTATATGCCCCTGCATTAATCAAAATTCCCTGATATTGTCCTAATGCGCCATGAATAGTATCTACCAAAATTCCTTCATGATTTGACTGCACAGAAAAAACTTTCGCCTGTATCTTGAATCCCTCTTCTTCTAACAGGCGGTTGATTTCAGCCAGTGTCAACGAACCATAAATTCCTGGTTCTCGCTGTCCTAGTAAATTTAAGTTTGGCCCATGCAGTGCCAGAATGTTTAAGGGTTGTAAAGTCGAGTTCAGCACTTTCGGACTAGTGGCGACGACGCGAGCGATCGTTCACAGGAATCGGAATCAGTTCCGGTTCCGGTTCAGCCTCTGGCCCTAACAGGCTCTCAATTAGCCTCCGTGCTAATTCCTTAACCTTTTCCAGCACCTTTTCTATATAGTCCATGAACTGACTGCTCCTGAGATACTACCTCAATTTTTGATTAACAGGTACGCAGAAAATGGCATATTTTCGCACCTCTGGCTTCCAACCGGGCTGATACACAATCCCGTATTTGGGACATAAGCCACTTCTAAAATTTAGCGTTGTGTTTTCCCTTACTTTTTAGAGTATCACACTTGCACCTACTGAACTGCATCCTATCAAGGATGGATATCAAGGGTCAAGAGTTAAGGATCGGACTTTGGACTCTTGACTTGCAATTAACCTTCTGTGCCCTTCTTTTTCGCAGTGGTTGTTGACTTAGCAGTTGACTTAGATTTAGAACTCGTTGATTTACTACTGCTTTTGCGAGTCGATTTCGCTGTCGATGCCTTAGCTGACAACAAGTTCAGCGCCTCAGCCAGGGTTATATTTTCTACCGTTTGACCTTCTGGGATACTCACATTAGTTTTGCCATGTTTGATGTAAGGGCCGTATGGGCCATCGTAGATATTAATTGTTTCTCCATCATCTGGGTGTGTACCCAATTCGCGTAAAGCTGCTTTAGACTTGCTGTTGGTGGAACTGCGTCCCTTTTTTGGCTCAGACAATAATTCCAATGCACGTTCTAAGCTAATTGTCAATACATTATCAGCAGCTTTTAGGGAACGGTAGTCTTTCCCCTCCTTACCCTGGTCATGAACCACATAAGGGCCAAAGCGCCCTAAACTTGCTTGGATTTTGCCGTTAGTAACTGGATGAACTCCCAATGTCCGGGGTAGTGCCAACAGACCAACAGCCATTTCCAGGGTAACGGTTTCTGGGGTAACACCTTTGAGTAGGGAGGCTTGTTTCGGTTTGGGGTTTTCGTCGGTTTTGTCACCCAATTGGACATAAGGCCCGTAAGCACCAATTTTTACATAAATCGGTTCGCCAGTTTCGGGATGCCGACCTACCTGGTCAGGACCAGTAGTTTTTTGTCGCAGCAATACTTCTACCTGTTTGGGGTCGAGGTCAGCTGGTGTCAGGTCTTTGGGAATTGAGGCGGTGATAACTCCTTCACCATTTTCGACCTCAATGTACGGGCCATATTTCCCAATGCGGACTTTGGCATCTAGATTCTCCAGTTCTACAGTCCTAGCTTTGGTGGCATCAATTTGACTTTCCTGTTCTTTTACCAGGGTTTCCAGCCCTTTATCTCCCAGATAGAATTGCTTCAAGTAGGGTAGCCATTTTGCTTCACCTGTGGCAATGTCATCTAGGGTTTGCTCCATCTTCGAGGTGAAACTGGGATCAACAATGTCTGGGAAATGTTTTTCCAGTAAATCGGTGACGGCGAAAGCGGTGAAAGTAGGAATGAGAGCGTTACTCACCAAATGGGCATAACCTTTGTCAATGATTGTGCCAATGATGCTGGCGTAGGTACTGGGACGACCGATACCTTCGCTTTCTAAGGTTTTTACCAAAGTTGCTTCGGTATATCTAGCTGGCGGTTGGGTTTCGTGCCCAACTGCTTCCAGTTCTGTACAATTTGGATGATCTCCTACTTTCAGATTCGGCAAAATCACTTCCTGGTCTTCCAGTGCTGCTTCTGGGTCGTCTGAACCTTCGACGTAGGCGCGTAAGTATCCTGGAAATTCAATCCGTTTGCCAGAAGAACGAAATCCAGCGTCCTCAACTTGCAATTGCACGGTAATTTGAGTTTGCCGGGAATCAGCCATTTGACAGGCAACAGTCCGCTTCCAAATCAAATCATAAACAGCAAGTTCTCGACCGCCCAAAGCAGTTTCTTGGGGGGTGCGGAAAGTGCTACCTGCTGGACGAATTGCTTCGTGCGCCTCTTGTGCGCCTTTGGATTTGGTGGTGTATTGCCGGGGTTGGGGACTGAGATATTGTTGACCGTAAAGCTTTTCTACAGAACTCCGAGCAGCTGCGATCGCTTGATCCGACAAATGCACCGAATCTGTCCGCATATAGGTAATATACCCTTGTTCGTACAAATTCTGAGCAACCCGCATCGTGTCACGGGCTGAGAGGCGCAGTTTCCGGTTAGATTCTTGTTGCAACGTCGAGGTAGTGAACGGTGGCGACGGTTTGCGCGTTACAGGGCGTTCTTCGATGTCGTTAACATTCCAGGTTTTCCCAGTTAGGCGTTCTTTGAGCGCTACCGCTTGCTCTTCGTTGAGCAATAAGACATTGCGTCCTGCGGTAATTTGTCCAGTCGTTGCATCAAAATCGCTGCCGTTAGCGATTTTGGTTCCTCCCAGTGTTACCAACTGGGCACCAAAGGGAGTTTTGTCCAAGGACAAACTAGCTTTCAAATCCCAGTACGTACCCTCATGGAAAGCGCGGCGTTGGCGTTCTCTAGTGACTAAAAGTCGCACAGCTACAGATTGCACTCGCCCAGCAGATAATCCCCAGGCGATTTTTTTCCATAGCAGTGGAGACAGGGTATAGCCCACGAGTCGATCTAAAATCCGCCGCGTTTCTTGGGCGCGAACCAACTGCTCATCAATTTGACGGCAGTCTTTCAGAGCTTTTTTAATCGCCTCTTGGGTAATTTCGTGAAACACCATCCGCTTAGTCGGAACTTTCGGCTTCAGCAATTGGTATAAATGCCAACTAATGCTTTCACCTTCCCGGTCTTCGTCCGTTGCCAGAATCAGTTCATCTACATCTTTAAGGGCTTCTTTAAGCTGGGTGACAATTTTCTTTTTGTCTTTCGGGACAACATATACCGGTTCAAAGTCGGCGTCCACATTTACCCCTAGCTGCGCCCATGTTTCCCCCTTGACGGCAGCAGGAATTTCACTAGCCGACTGGGGTAGGTCACGCACATGACCCATAGACGCTTCCACCCGATAGCCTGCTGGCAGGTAGTTGCGAATGGTGCGAGCTTTGGTTGGAGATTCGACGATGACGAGAGTTGACATGGAAATTTCAATAAAAAGAATAGCTACTAAGCTAAACAGTCAAATTGAGGTAATTTTTGCAAATTGTCAAGATAAAAGGTCGCGCTTAGGGCGGTGATTTAATCCTCACATAAACTGTCTGCTTGGGAGAAAATCCCCTGAACTTATGGCCCAGTCTATCCCAGAGGTTAGGGGAGGGAAACGCTGGGTGTGAATTTCCAGCTATTTCAATCTTTAACTTATCTAACGCATAATTGGCGACTACAGTTTTAAATTTGGGGAATGGGGAATGGGGAGTGGGGGATGAGGGAGCAGGGGAAGATATAACTATTGAATTGACCTATGCCCAATGCCCAATGCCCCAATCTAATAGAGCTTGTGCCAAAATTAAACCAAATTTGAGAGCAAAAGCGAAGTGGGGTTTGTACCTATGTCAGGAAAGCAAAACTATGCAACCAATTCGTCAAGGTGATGTAATTTTACTGCCTGTGCAGCAAATTGAAAGACAAAAGATACCTCACTTAACTTTGGCAGAAGGCGAAGTTACAGGGCATAAGCATCGCATTACTGAGGGAAACGCCGAATTATATGAGAAAGATAGCACACTTTATTTACGTGTGTTTTCAGAGTCGGCATTGCTTGCCCATGAGGAGCATAAAGCTATTTCTATTCCCCAAGGTGACTGGATGGTAAAAATTCAACGGGAATACGAGCCTGAAGGTTGGCGATATGTCGCTGATTGAAAATTTAACGCCTGAGCAAGAGGCTTTGATTCCAGTTTATCGGGAAAAGTGGAGAGCGATCGCGCTTTCCACAGAGCGAATTGATAGAGAGAAAGCAGGGGAAGCTGTAAAAATAGCTTACGAAGTTCTAGGCTTACCTAAGCCGAAAATTTTATTTTTTGATAGCCCTCTTGCAGCTTTTAAAAGTGTTAATACTAATTTAAAAAATAGCTACAGCAATCTTGAAAAATATTGGTATCGATGGAATTTACCAGATAATCTGCTAAAAACATACCATGACTTGTTTAATAAAATACTTAATTTTTTAGGAGAGTTATTGTCTGAAGATTTATTTTCCTCTATATCCAATGAACTCTACTTTGACTTAGATATATGTTTTTTATTCTGGCAACAGACCATACAGCATTTAATCACTCAAGAAGATATTCCTAATGAAGTCTTGAGCTTCTTAGAGAGCGATATGCGAGTGGAGCCTGAAGAATGGATACAAAGATGCTGTTTGATTGAAATTGGTTTTGTTTTATTCAATGCACCTTACAATTCCAAAGGATGGCAGTTATTGCGAGGACTGGTTGAGAATTGTGGTTGGGTTTATCCTTTTAAGGAAATTTGTATTATCTGCGATCGCCCCCTTCACCTGCGCTTCGACAATGAAAACCGCCTCCACGCTGAAGGCAAACCCGCAATTGAATTTACTGATGGATATAGCCTTTACTCATATCACGGCGTAACCTTGCCTGAAAAATACGGTAAAATCCACCCGCAGCAATGGCAATCTCAATGGCTTTTAACAGAAGAAAACGCCGAACTCCGCCGAGTGTTAATTCAGGGTATCGGTTACGCTAGAATTTGTGAGGAATTGCAAGCTATTGAATTAGATACTTGGCAAGAATACACGTTATTAAAAATTGATGCTGATGTTGATGAAGAAGCAATTTATTTATTAAAAATGACTTGCCCTAGCACAAGCTTTATTCACGCCTTGCGAGTTCCACCGAATATGAACTCAGCGCGTGAAGCAATTCGCTGGGTAAATTGGGGAATTGATCCAGAAGAATTTGGTGTGCAAACCTGAGTTTATCAAACTCAGCTTTTTTATTGGGTTTTATTTTTGAGATTATACACAAAATATAGTGCTGCTTCTCGAATGGAAGCAATACATTTTGACCTCTCTCCAAACCTCTCTCCTTTTAGGAGAGAGGCTTTGAGGCTTACTCCCCTTCCCTCGCAGGGAAGGGGCTGGGGGTTAGGTCTGTATTTCACGCAATTGAGAACCGCTATAAAAGACGCAAATTTATTTTTTGCGTCTTCTTTTCTTTGGAGTTTTGAAAATTAGAAACTGAATGTGGTTCTCAGTGCGCCAATAACAACATCATCGTTATTATCGTTATGATCTGGCGATGTTAACCAGATGACTCCTGGGGTAATGGTGATATTGTCAGTCAACTTATACTGATAGAATGCTTCAAGATGATAGGATGTATCCTGATCTCTATCCAATCCTGCAACGTTAGAGCTTGTCACTCTTGGCTCTACACCAGCGATGATACCTGCTAAGTTACCTTCTTTACCGAGGTCAGGAAAGCCGAGGGTGACAGCATAGTTCCAAATGTTAATATCTCCACGGTTTCCAGTTAAGGTGCGGCTGGTGGTGTATCCAGCCCAACCACCCAAGACGATGTTATCAGTGATGCCAATGGATGCTTGGACACCGTAAGAATTACTGGAAAAACGGGAATCTATTGTACCATCGGCATCTAAATCCAAGGGTGCGAGATTTGCTGCATTGCTACCAGTTAGTAGTGATTGGTTGTAGGAATTGATGTAAGTTAAACCAATAGAAATGCGATCGCTTGGTTTAACTGTCAACTGTGCCAGCGCACCGTAAGAACCATTAAACAAACCATTGTTGGGCGTAGGGTCATTAGCTGTACCACTCAAATACCCTAGACTTAGTGCCAATTTATCACTGAACTCATGCGTTACTCCCAACCCCGCGCCGCCTATCTGATAATAAATTGGGTTGCGTGTACCAAAGGTGGATAAAGCACCAAAAGCACCATCACCGTCAAAGATATTAACTGTACTTGTAAGGTCATCTGCTGCACCTCCATTGGCGATCGCAACAACCTCTGTTTTTTCGCCCAAGGGAAATCTGTAGAACAGTGCATCTATAAAAGCATCAGTCGTACCATCACCGGCAAAGAATAAGTTACCCTCTGGTGTACCAATGTTAGGGCTGAGAATATTATTAGCTTGGATTCTGGTAAACAGTGTATCTCGCCCTGTAAAGCTGGTTACAAGTTCTACCCGCGCCCGTACCCCTAAAGTTGTATTTTCATCTGTAATTTCTGCACCATTGACTGTATTTCCTGACAAAACATCGCTAACGACTGCGACAACTTGTCCTTGTAGTTTGGTTGTGGTTGAGAACTGATTTGCCTCCAATTCAGCAGTTTTAGCTTCTACTGCATCTACACGACCTCGGAGTGTCGCCAGTTCTGCTGAAAAATCTTCTTGCAGCTTTTGTAATGTGGCTAAATCTTGTTTGTTAACTAAATCGCCAGTAGCTGTAGCAATCAGTTCGTTAACCCGATCAAGACAAGCATTTAAACCAGCAGCGAACTCATATCGCGTTAATGCCCGATTACCGCGATAAGTGCTATTTGGGTATCCTGCAATACAGCCATAGCGTTCAACCAAGGACTGCAATGCTTGAAATGCCCAGTCGGTGGGTTGTACATCGGAAAATTGAGATACGGAGGTAACTTGCGCCATTGGCTGATCTGGCGCTATATTTTCAGCTTTTGTGTCTGGATTAGCTAAAACTTGCGGTTGATTTATTTCAGACGTGTTGGATGTTTCACCTGCAAATGTAGCAGTATTAACAAATAGCATGACACCGTAGACTGCTGGACTAACTAGCAGATATTTCCAGAATTTTTGCATTTTTCTCCTCACACTGATCTCTAATTCACACCCAAATCACGTTTTTTAAACGTGTATTTTATGAAAATATTTGTCAGTAATATTATCAGAAGTAGGCAAACTTTTTAACAAAAAAGTCAATAAATCCTAATTATTCAGGGAAAACTAAATTGCACAAGGCTGTACTAGTTGAAAAATTTGTTGTTACTCATTACACAAGAAACCCAGAATGATATTATGTATTTTTAATGAGAATGAGAATTATTATAATCTAAAATATAGAATACGTCTCATTGTCAATAGCAATTGTGATACAGACAGGACAAGCATCGGTTTTGAGGAGAAAATATTGTGATTGGGAATTGCAGAGGATTTAGAAGAGGCAGACAAATAAGTGGCATCTTGCCCATAATTGCTCTGCTAATGTTGTCAATGGTTACTGGCTGTAGCCAATCGAATCCGAATCAAGGAATAACTTCCGATCAGTCGCCGCAAGCACAGGAAGCTGGCTCTACCCCACCGGCGCAGTCAGAAAAAACTAAAGTAGTGACAACATTTTTGCCGATATATTTGTTTACTAAGGCAGTAGCTGGGAATGTGGCAGATGTAGAAATTTTGGTGCCACCGGGTACGGAGGTGCATGAATACCAAGCGACACCACAAAATGTCAAAGCGATCGCTACTGCAAATGTGTTAGTAAAAAATGGTTTAGGTTTGGAGGAGTTTCTGGAAAATACTGTTAAAAATGCCCAAAATAACAAATTAACTGAAATTGATGCTAGTCAAGGTATTAAACCTTTAAATGAAATTTCGCCTGTTGTGAAAACAGCCCAAGACGAAAAAGACCACGACCATGCCCACGCCCAAGGTAATCCTCACGTTTGGTTAGATCCAGTTTTGGCAAAACAGCAGGTAACTAATATTCGGGATGGATTAATCGCTGCTGACCCAGCGAATAAAGCTACTTATGAGGCGAATACTGCGGCTTATATTAAAGAATTAGAAAATTTAAACAGCGAATTTCAGCAGACTTTGCAGAAAACTCCTAATTGTACTTTTATTACCTTTCATGATGCGTTTCCATATTTAGCTCAACGCTATAACCTCAAGCAAGTTGCTGTGGTACAAATTCCCGAAGATCAACTTTCACCAACTGATGTGCAAAATGCAGTTAATACTGTGAAAAAGTACAACGTTAAAGCTTTATTTAGTGAACCTGGAGTAGATAACAAACTCCTAACCAGCTTATCCAAAGATTTAAAATTAAATTTGCGTACTTTAGATTCTCTGGAAACTGGCGAAATAAATCCACAGCATTATTTCAAGGCTATGAAAGCTAACTTACAAACTCTGGAAACGGCGTGTAAATAGGTTTTTCATTTGTCAGTTATCCTTTGTCCTTTGCAAATGACCAATGACCAATGACCAATGACCAATGACCAATGACTAATGACATTGCTATTTTAAAAGTAGAAGGATTAACTGTCTATCAAGGCAGCTATCTAGCTGTTAGAGATGTTTCCTTTGAATTATTGCCAGGAACAGATACAGCCATCGTCGGCCCCAATGGTGCTGGTAAAAGTACCTTGGTAAAAGCGGTTTTAGATTTGATCCCTCGAAGTGCTGGTACGATTGAAATTTTAGGTCGTCCAATTGCAAGGCTGGGGCGTTTACGTCACCTATTGGGCTATATGCCGCAAAACTTCATTTTTGACCGCAGCTTTCCTATTTCTGTTAGCGAATTGGTGGGACTGGGATGGGCAAAGGAAGCGAGAAAAGGCGATTTCTTTTTCTCCAAGCTGTGGGAACAAGACAGAGAAAAATCGGCAGCAATAGTAGAAGCTTTACGGCGAACTGATGCTTATCATTTACAGCATCAAGCTATTGGTACTCTTAGCGGTGGCCAACTCAAGCGGGTTTTATTGGCTTATTGTTTGGTAATGCCTCGAAAACTGTTGGTACTCGATGAAGCCTTTGCTGGTGTTGATGTACAAGGTGCAGCAGATTTTTACGCTTTGCTAAATGAATTAAAGCGTGAGGAGGGTTGGACGGTATTACAAGTTTCCCATGATATTGATATGGTAAATCGCCATTGCGATCGCGTGCTTTGCCTGAACCAAAGCATTGTTTGTACTGGTAAGCCAGAGATTGCCCTTTCACCGCAAAACCTGTTAGCAACCTACGGCCCAGGTTTTAGCCGTTACCAGCACCAACATTAGAATAATTCATAATTCGTAATTCGTAATTCGTAATTAAAAAATGAAAGATGCCAGTAATTATAGATTTCTGCAATGATTGTCAGATAGCAGGGCTTGCGATCGCTAGTAGTAATGACTTGGTAGAATTGTTAACATTCCCTTTTATGCAGCGTGCGATCGTAGGTGCTGTGTTAATGGGAATACTTGGCGGGATGTTGGGTAGTTTTGTCACCTTGCGCCAGTTGTCCTTTTTCAGCCACGCGGTTGGTCATGCAGCATTAGTAGGTGTGGCGTTAGGTGTGCTGCTACAAATAAACCCTACTTGGATGCTGTTACCTTTCACATTGGTTTTTGGGGTTATTGTCCTCTACTTCATCGACAAAACCGACTTAGCTAGCGATAGCGTTCTTAGCATAGTGCTATCTGGGGCATTAGCGATCGGTGTGATTCTCACGAGCCTAATTAAAGGATATCGTGGCAACTTGATGGCTGTGCTGTTCGGCGATATTCTAGCGATCGATACCACAGATTTGATTTTGACACTGCTGGTACTTGTGGGAGGTAGCATATTTTTACTATCAACCTTGCGGCAGCAAATTTTATTAACCCTCAACCCCGATGTAGCGCAAGTTCAAGGTATTCCCGTCCAGTTGTACCGCTACGTTTTTGTGGTCTTGCTTTCACTTGCCGTTGCTGTAGCGATTAAAGCTGTCGGCGTTTTACTAGTGAACGCCTTTTTGGTCATTCCCGCCTCTACCGCCAAACTGATGAGTCACCACTTTAGCCGCTTTTTAGTCATGTCGGTGATAGTTGGTTCCATCAGCAGTATTGCTGGCATCATTGTGTCAGGTATTTTCAACCTTGCTTCTGGTCCGAGTATTGTTCTTGTCCAGTTTCTGCTATTTGTAGCCGTTTTTATCTGGTTTAAGTTGAGGTTGAAAGCTGCATAAATCATAAATATTTATTTTTCTCCAACCCCTTGCTATATTCTTTTATCTTTGCTACATTGATTAATCGTGGCTCACAAAAGCAAAAGCCGGGATAGCTCAGTTGGTAGAGCAGAGGACTGAAAATCCTCGTGTCACGAGTTCAAGTCTCGTTCCTGGCATAATCTTAAAACCCCTGAAAGCTTTGGCGTTCAGGGGTTACTTTTTACGTCTTTATTAACTATAAATGTTCAAAATGTTTGTAGTGAGTTATGGGAGAAGCATTCTAAATACAAAAAGACCAGCCTCCCACAGCTGGTCTAGAAAATGTTTTTTTGCGTTGTCTTCTCAAGAGAGTTAAAACCCAATTGCGCGTTCCCAAAATGCAACGGGCAACTTTTCTTAACAATATTGTAACAGTCAGCACAGATTTTTCGTGAAATTTCATCAAAAAAGATAAGAACAAAGCTTAAAAGCTTCTATCCATCAGGATAATTCAGTAAATCGCAAGGTAGAAAAGGAGGGGGGCAGGGGAAGCAGGGGGAGCAGGGGAAGATGAGAGGGACAAGGGGACAAAGAGAATAACCAATGCCCAATGCCCAATGCCCAATGACCAATGACTAATGACTAATGACTAATGACCATTTGTGGTTTTCCCCAGAGGATGCTTTCTTGCTTGTAAATTGCAATTCCCGGTTTTGCTCCTTTGGGTTTGTAAACGTGTTTTAGCTGAGTATAAACTACTGGCACTTGCTCACTCTGACGGGCGCGACTGTAGTAGGCGGCAAGATTAGCTACAAATTGCAAATCAGCTTCTTCTGCAACAGCACCGGGTTCTAGACGTAGCAGCACATGGCTCCCTGGAATTTCTTGAGCGTGGAACCATAAGTCATAATCCCCAGCTACACGAAAGGTCAATTGGTCATTCTGGCGATTGTTGCGACCGATTAATACCTCAAAGCCGTTGGGGGTAAGGTAACGATAGAAGTTGGTGCTGGGGGGTTCATTGGCGCTGCGACTACGATATTCTGGATCTTCTAAATACTTTTGTCCAATCAACTCTTCGCGGATTTCTTCTAAAGCTCGCAAATCTTCTGCTGTTTGGTAGGTGTCTATTTGGCCGATCGCAGCTTCTACTTGTTCTAAATACTCAATTTCTGTCTGCACTTCCAATAGTAGCGGTTCGACGGCAGCACGAGCGCGTTTGAGCTTTTGGTGCTGTTTGTAAAGACTTTGGGCATTTTGGACGGCATTTTTATCTGGCTGGAGAGCGATCGCTACTGGCAAATTTGTATCAAAATCAGCAAGGATAATTTCTTTCATCCCCGGTTCCCAGTTTTGCAGATGAGCCATCAATAAATCAGCTTTCTGTCGATACTCATCGGCTTGATCTGATTGCTGCAAGCGCGTCTTAAAGGTTTGAGCCTTGTTGCGTAATTTCGCCAAAATATTATTTAATTTCTGACTCAACTGATGGCGCAATTGAGAAAATAATTGTTGGTCAATTTGGTTACTGTAGTAGCGGTTGAGTAACTCTTGGATATTTTTGACCTTTTCAACTGCACCCCAACCCATTACGGTGTAGCCATCTTTTGTCCAAGCGGGTTGAAATTTACTGGAATTCAAAGCTTGCAGCCATTCTTGCCAACGCTCAAACAGCCGTTGCCAATCTTCGGGGTTGAGAGTATCGGTGGATGTTTCTGGCGCGATATTTGCTTCTAGCAGCATTAACTCCAGTAGTGCTGCACTCAAGCCACTATAACTTTTCAGCAATTGCCGCTTGATTGCTCCTGGCACTAAACTTACCCGTTCTTGCCAACGTTCTTGTGATTCGTTCAAACTGGGGACAGTCCCAGTCAGTTTTGGCGGTGTTTCATAAGGTTGTCCGGTTTGGATGGGACGGACACTAGATTGTTGCTGACTGACTTGATGGGCTGCGGTAATAATTATATTGTTGGCATCGGTGAGAATGACGTTGCTATACTTGCCCATGATTTCTGCATAGACATGATATAGGGCGGTTTCTCCAGGACGACGGGCAAATTGCAAATCAATAACCCGCTCCCAAGGGGCGATCGCTTCAATAGCTACCAGTGCTAAACCACTCAATTGGTGTATCAGTTGTTGGCTAAAGGTAAAGGTATCTGGCGATCGCGGTGGTGGATCGCCGATGCAAATATGTGCAGCTTGCGGATGCCAAGAAATTTGTAGCCAATCTCGCTGTTTCAGGGTGCGTAATGCCATAGCAATCGTGTAGCGATCGCGCTGGTAAACCTGTTCTAAGCGTGATGGTAGCCAGTTAGCGCGGATTTCGCTACAAGCAGCTGTGAGAGTGGTAAAGTCAACTGGTTGCAAAGCGATTAGTTGTTAACATTCAAATGGTAGCGATCGCTATGCTTTTATCTTCGTTTAGTCAAAGCATAACAGACCTCAACTATCATAGCGGTTACTTGGTTTGGTGATAGCTAACGCAGAAATCTATTATTCAGACAGACTCCCAGCACTTAGATAATAGCTTACTCTTTTTATACATTTTTTAGGATCGAGTTTTGTCAGCTAAACCCGTATTTCTCACAAGCTTCAGGCGTTTGATGGAGCAGAGGGGCAGAGGGGAAAGAACAAGGCACATTGAACTCTCCCACTAGCGAACCTGCACAAGCGCAGGCTTTGAGGGGTGTGGTGAGAAATCCGGGTAAAGCTATATCTTGCACCTGCCGACTTTCTCGCCAGAGAATAAATTCTCTGGCTAATAGCGCAAGTCCACTTAAGTGGACTCTAATCTTTGTTGAGTCTTCAATAGATAGACTTTAGCTATTAGCCTCAGAATGAATTCTGAGGCGGTTGTTGGGAATGGCACAAGTTCTGAGCTAATTAAACTAATAATGGAAATCACTCAGCCTAGAGAAATATTTAGAATAAATGGCGTTGCTGATTTCATATATGAAAATGATTCTGCATGATATTAAAAGTAGAGACGTTGCAATGCAACGTCTCTACATCTGGATTCATACGCAATTCAGCAACGTCGAATACATGATTGGGTAATGGTGAGTGACGACTAGGAAAATAAAATTATTGCTTACTTCCGAGTTACCCATTCACCATTATTGGTTACCCAAGAGAATTATTTAGCAGCCAAAGCTGGCTTTTTTGTTGTTGACTGCACTAATTCGACTGTTGATTCCACTAGTTCTTTTGCTGTTGACTGCACTAACTCGGCTGTTGACTCCACTAGTTCTTTTGCTGTTGATGCTACTGATTGTGGCTGTAACAGTTCGGTGTAAAGTTCACTCAGTTGATGTGCTACACCATCCCAGCTAAACTTATTTTCGACGCGCTTTCTACCAGCTTTACCCAATTCATCTCGCCATTCTGGATTTAAAAGAATTCGGTCAATGGCAGATGCAAAGGCATCTACATCTTGTGGTGGTGCCAATAAACCAGTTTCTTCATTAACTACAGTAAACTGAAGTCCGCCAACATCACTTGCTACTACTGGTGTACCGCTTGCCATCGCTTCGATCGCTACGAGTCCAAAAGGTTCATAGTGACTGGGAACAACGCAAACATCAGCAGCGGCGTAATAAGTTGGCAAAATATCTTGACTGAGACGACCGGCAAGGGTGGTAAAGTCGCTCATTCCTAATTCGTTGATAATGCCCTCAATGCGATCGCGCTCAATCCCGTCGCTGTTACCTGGAGTACTACCACCACCAATAATTAGCTGGAGATTTTTGGAGTCACGTAGCCCAGACTGGTTTACTGCCCGCACCAAGGTTTCTATCCCTTTGCGTGGGTCAAAACGCCCTACATATAATACAACTTTGGCTTCTTTGTCAATTCCCAATTCAGCCCTGGCTGCTTCTCGTGCAATCGAACCAAATCGCTGAATATCCGTACCGCAGGGAATGATATCGATACTGCCTTGAGTGGAAACTAGCGATCGCATGTGTTGCTTTTCTTGCGGACTTGTCGCTACAATTCGCTCTGCTTTTTCCAACACCTCTTTTTCTACTGCTAATCGCTGACTAGCAATCAGAGGAATATCTTCTATGGTGTTGTACTTGACTGCCCCTAATGAGTGGTAGGTGTGAACCTGTTTACTCTCTTGGATTTTGTTTAACTCCATCCCTACCCAACTAGAGAGCCAATAATTAGTGTGAACTAACTCGTATGTAATTTCGTTTTTTACCTGAAATTTGAGGAAATTATCCAGAAATTCTGGCAGATATTCAAAAATATCATCTCGCGGCACAAACTCAAGGGGGCCAGCTTTTAAACGAATAGTGCGGCAATTCTCGCTATGTTCAACAATCGAGTCTTGCTCCAGACTCACCTTGCGGGTAAACATATCAACTTGCCATCCCAGCTTCGCTAGCGCTTCACCCACATTACGCACATAAACGTTTTGTCCCCCAGCTTCTTCTTTCCCTATTTCAATCGCCGGGTCTCCGTGGACGGAAATTAAGGCGATACGTTTTTCGGTGGTAGAGTTCATAGTTTGTGTGTTGCTGATTTTAACAAAGTTTTAAGCTGTTCCAAGTTCGTGTATAGCACACTTGCCTGTATTCTTTAGGAACCTTGATTAATATTGATTTTAATTTACTATGCCTAATATTCTTTTACATCTTCTGCCAGAAGTATACTATTAGATTAAATAGAAATATTTAATTTATTTAGATATAGAAAATATTCAGCCTAATATTCCATACTTTTGATAGATGTAAATCATGCATTCTCGTGCATGTATTTTAAATTCTTTTTAAGAAGCAAAATTCCTGAAAAGCATAGACATAAGTACTTTTAGCTCCCCTACTTTCTCTCATTTCAATTCAGATTGCTAATTAATTTAGAATATCTAATACCTTTGATAGATAAATCTTATAGTTTTCGTCTTGTTTGTGCAGATATAATCCCATAGATATAAATACAATTCGCAATTCGCAATTCGCAATTCGCAATTAAACTCAGCCACCCACGAGGGGTGGGGTTTTTACCTGCCTTGAGATACAAGGATTTTTTCGCCCACAGGGGGCAAGGTTTTGAACCTTTACTTTTTTTGATAAATTAATGTGAGTTCGATGAAGTGAAAAAGCAGCCGCACGCAGAGCATCTGCTGAGGTTCCAACCATCTACCACAGTTAATTCTAGGATTATAAATTAAGCTTTTTGGCGATTTTGGCGTAAGTCATGAATTCATCTCATTGAACTCATATTGTATTAAGTAATAAGAATAAGTGTTAAATATTGATGCAAAATCAGCTAACTTATTGAATTTGCTTCGGAAAGTTTCAGATTATGTTTTCAATCATTAATAAATTTCAGGAGCAAATCAGGTGTTTACTTCAACCTTACTCGCTGCTGCAACCACACCTCTGCAATGGAGTCCAACGGTCGCTCTGATTATCATTGTTGCTAATATCTTTGCCATTGCCTTTGGTAAATCTACCATCAAATATCCCAACGCAGAACCAAAACTACCTTCAGCCAATTTATTTGGTGGTTTTGGTTTACCAGCCCTTTTAGCAACTACCGCCTTTGGTCATATCTTAGGAGTGGGCATTGTCTTAGGGCTGCATAACCTGGGAAGAATTTAGGTTATTACCCAAGTTAGCCTTTATTTGATGGTTATTTTGTCTCCAGCTTTGAGCCAGAAAGTTAATTCTCTGGCTCTTTTTTGCCTAGTAGGAACCTAGTACTGCAAGGCGGAAGTCAAAAGTCAAAAGTCAAAAGTTAAAAAGCTTTCATTTTGGGCTTTTTGGCTGTAATGAAATGGTAGGTTTATTTCCGCCGACCTGTACTAGTTTAGTTGACTTCACCTGAAATCCCTTGCTGACACCGTAGCTGACAGTCCTAAATTCCAGATGATTTGTACACGATGTATAAATAAAATCCATCCAAATGATAATCATTTTTATTAAACTTACAAATATGAGTGAGCAAATTTCTACAGTGAACTTTTCTTATACCAAAAACCCCCAGATGGGGGCTTGAATTACTGACTATGGCGGCGACAACTATCTAACTCTTAACGAATGTCCACTCTAGTACCTTGATGGGAGCTTCTTGTAGTGCTTGAGCTAGTTCGGTACTGCTCTCAAATTTCACTTGGGAGAGGTCGCAGGCTTCGACGTTGACTGTAAATTTGTCGTCTTGAAAGGGCCAAGGTTGGACGACAACCAAGTTGTCACTGCGCTGCATGATGTCATAGCGTTGACCTTCAGGGCCCTTGCTAATTTCTAAAAACCGTTCATCGGCAGGTAGTTCTTGCTGACATAAGATGAGAGAAAGGCGATCGCACCATTGCATAAATGCATAGGCTGCATCAACTTCTTCCTTTTCAATACCCAGTTCTTTGCGCCAACGTTGCTGATTTTCAAGTTGCTCATCCAACAGTTTGTCTAGTTCTGGAAACTGACCCCGGCTTGGCTCATTTAAACGGGTGATGTGCATGGAAGTTAATAGAGCCACCCATCGTCCCCGGTAGCGGGCATTCTTTGCAAGATCAGCCAGTTTCTTAATACCACTCTTCACATCCGTTTTCGTGCTGAGAGTGAAGTCCTTTGGCGCACCTGCTTCAGTCAGAATATCCTCTTCCCACTCTTTTTCTAGGTCATCGTGATGGGAAATTGCAGCAACGGTTTCATATAACCTTGCTGGCGCATCTTTACGTCGCCACTGTCCTGCAAGTTGAGATGCTAATAAAGCATGGGCGCGGTGATAAATGATTTCCCAACCATTTGGTGTAGCGTTGACAATCACAAATCAATCTCCTGACTTCTTAGTTTTGATTTTGAATTGAATTAATTTCTGAATTCAGAAACGTCGGGGTAGATATTGAAGAGGCGATCGCTCTGACTTCTTCAGTGTAGCTCAATTAATAATAGCTATTCTTTGTGGCGCAGAGATATGTGTCCAAAGCGCGTGTAGCATCCAAATCAATATTAGCAAATACTGCTTGGCTTAGATTCCCGACTTCTCAAACGAAGTCGGGAATCTTAATTGTTTACAACTGATTGAAGATTCTGACTTTTCACGTTATGTGGAAAAGTCCACCAAAAACATAACCCCCTAACCCCCTTCCCGTCACGGGAAGGAGGAAAATTCAAAGTCTCTCGCCTTTTAGGAGAGAGATTTAGAGAGAGGTTTTCGAGATGCCGCTGAATTGTCAGATTGAAGATTTCCATAGGGTGGATAAAGCTAAATTATCCCTAAAAAATACCTAATGTAGGCAAACAGTTTAACCACCACTAAATAAGGTGGGCTGTTTGCCCACCAAATGATTGGGAGTTCTGAAAAAGCTTTAACTCCAACCTATGGAATTAAGAATGACTTTCTAGCGGATTAGCAATGTATTTGAATGTTGGCTCAGAATTCCAAGGGCCACGCTCATCTTGACCATTACCGTTTGTAGATAGGTTGTAGTAGAGAGCAACAGTTTCATCTGGCTTAATATTACCAAAGAACGGATCTGTCAATTTACCCAGCGAATCTAGAGCTTTCATAAACATCTGGGTATGAGAAATTTCTCGTGTTAACAGATGGACTAAAGTCTCTTGGGTTCCTTTGTCAGTTGCCAACTTAATTAACTCTTCGTAAGTCTGACGAGCGCCGGCTTCTGCTGCAACATTTGCTCTCAAATCACGCACTACATCTCCGCCTTCATTTAAGTAACTTGCAGTCCAAGCATTACCTTGACTATCTAGAAAATGAGGCCCAATCCCTCGGACTGCAAAGAGAGTACTCTTATAAGCCTCTGTTTGATCCGTATTCTTAGTATGAGCTTCAATGAGTTTACCAACCATTTCTAAATGGCTGAATTCCTCAATTGCAATGTCTTGGAGCATATCTTTGATGCCAGCATTCTCGACATGGAATGACTGAACCCAGTATTGAAGTGCTGCACTAAGTTCTCCAGTAGCTCCGCCAAACTGCTCTAAAAGCAACTGAGCAAAACGAGGGTTTGGTTCAGTAACGTTAACTGCATGAATAGGCTCTTTTTTGTGAAAAAACATAGATTTACACTTCCAAAAATTATGATTTTACAGAATTGACAAACTAATTTATTGTCTCCTAGCAGCTTTGAATATCTAGCTAATTTGAGATTTGTTTGCTTCTCAAACTGGTAAACTAGAAGACCAACAAAATACGGTAGTTATGTAAGTGTTGATAACTACCAATCAGCGATTAAGTATTGCTGATTAATCCCCATAGATAAATAGCAACAATTGTGCCGAACACAGCCACTAAAACACTAGTAGGAAGAGTGTGAACCAGACCCAGCTACACTAATTGGCAAAGTTGCTGTTTGTAGTAAATAAACAGACTTCTACCAATAAAAGACCCAGTAGTACCCAAAATCATTGTGGAGAAAATTCAATTTCACCACCTTGATAACCAGGATAAATAGCTTTAGGGTAGAGCGTAGCCCGCCGTAGGCATCGCACCTACTATAAGTCCTAAAACTACCCAAGCAATAATACTCACCACTGCCTCA
The DNA here is from genome assembly GCF_034932245.1 of Nostoc sp. UHCC 0251. Taxonomy (NCBI): domain Bacteria; kingdom Bacillati; phylum Cyanobacteriota; class Cyanophyceae; order Nostocales; family Nostocaceae; genus Nostoc; species Nostoc sp. UHCC 0251. The sequence continues at coordinate 4,468 of NZ_JAYGHD010000021.1, read as the reverse complement.
ACAATCTCACTTGTATCTAAGTTATCAACTCTGATTCACAATTCTTTCTACCAGATGGGATAAATGCTAGATCCAAAAGTTAGACAAAAGAGTTTACATTAAGATTTGGATGAAAATCGGCATTTTTTATAGCATAAAAATGTTAAACAAAAGTCTTGTCAGATAAATCAGGAATTATTGAATACACCAGTCTAGGCGTTATTTGTTCTATACACTAATACATTAATCAATGTTGCTTTTTATATCTATCTTAAGGTATAAAAATTTAATCTAACTTTTTGGAGATGCGTTAAAAATTTGAAATCGGAATTAATTTAATCCTCTCAATCGTTATTCTTGAGGTAGATTGAGAGGATAATACTTAGCCAAGTTTTGCAAAAGTGATATTAAATAGCACGGGAGAATTTTGTCTCTCGCATTTTTGTGTGAGTATCAAAGATGACGGCAATATTTCTTACTAATAATCTCCCGATGTCTGTAATCTGGATCTGACTTTTTGATAAACTGACTAACCCATCAGCTTCTAGTGGTTTTAACGCCTCAAGTTCCTCAGAAAAATATTCATCAAAATTGATATGATATTTGTTTTCAATATCTCGCTTATGCAATTGAAAGTGAGACATAATCCCCATAATCGCATCCCGTCTGATGATATCATTCTGAGTCAGCTTGATACCTTTACTTATAGGTAAACTGCTTGCTGCAATTGTCTGATAATAATCCTTTAATTCCTTGTGGTTTTGGGCATAAGCATCTTCTAGCATACTGATGGATGTAGAACCAAAACCAAATAGTTCTGTTTCAGCGTGGGTAGTGTAGCCCTGAAAGTTGCGTTTGAGAGTGCCATTACGTTGAGCGATCGCTAGTTCGTCATTAGTTTTAGCAAAATGATCCATTCCAATAAATAGATATTGGTTGTTCGTCAATTCTTCAATAGTCATTTTCAGGATTTCTAACTTTTCCTCTGCTGGGGGTAGCGCCTCTTGAGGAATATTTTTTTGCGTAGGTTTGAGCCACGGTACATAGGCAAAGTTAAAGACAACAATTCGGTCAGGATCTAACTCAACAGTCTTTTTCAATGTTTCCCGAAATGTCTCGCGGGTTTGATAGGGTAAACCATAAATAAGGTCTACATTCACGCTTTCAAACTTAGCTTCTTTAACCCAACTCATAACATCAAATAGCATTTCTTCTGGCTGGATACGATTTACAGCTACTTGAACTTGGCTATTAAAATCTTGAATGCCAAAACTAATACGGTTAAACCCAATCTCTCTCAGAAAGAAAATGTAGTTTTTATCGATATAGCGAGGATTAATCTCAATTGAGATTTCTGCTTGGGGATCGATGTTGAAATGGCGATTGATGTTTTTCCATAAAAATTCTATCTGGTGACGATCCAAGTAATTAGGAGTACCGCCTCCCCAGTGGATTTGCAGCACTTTTCTATCTGGATCGATTAAAGCTGCGGTGTTTTTGATGTCTTGAGCCAAAGACTCCACGTAAGGTTTAGCAATATTCTTGTTGTTGGAAATTACCGTATTACACCCGCAGAAGTAGCAAGCACTTTGACAGAACGGGATGTGGAAATATAAACTCATAGGAGTTTTGCGTTGATTCGAGGCTGCGATCGCGGCCTTAAAATCAGTTTCAGTAAATGTTTCGCTTAACTCTGTAGCGGGCGGGTAACTGGTGTATCTAGGTGCGCGAGTGTCGTACTTTTGAATCAGATCCAGATCAAACTTGACACCAGGTAATAGAAAAACCATTGAGTTGCTTTCCAGTGAATGAAGGGAGTGGGGAGTGGGGAGTAGGGGAGGCAGAGGGAGCAGGGGAGGCAGGGGAAGCAGGGGGAGAATGACTCTAATGACTAATGACTAATGACTAATGACCAATGACTAATTAGTTAAGCTATTAAACATAACTTGACCGAGTGCTTTAATTAAATTTCCTTCTAACTCTTGAGCCATCTGTAAATTGAATCCAAAGGCATTATTGGCTTCTGCAACAATCCGTTCTGCTGTTATATCATCAATGGGTAATGCATTTAATGCCTGACGATACTTATCCTTAAATGCCTTTTTGTCAGGAATTTGCTCAAAATTATAAAAGGATGTGCCTTCATAGTCAGAAAGCTTCAGCGTTGACTGAGCAACTTTTTGTAGCATTTGACCCCCAGAAAGATCGCCCATGTAGCGAGTGTAGGTATGACCTAGCAATAAGGCTGGTTCACTAACAGAAATTTCCCGAATGCGGTCAATATAGCTCTGGGTAACGGGTGAGGCTGTAACTTGCTGCCTCCAATTATCCCCATAATAGAACACCATGTCTTTTTCGAGCGAAGATTGGCGATTAAGTTCGGGAAAGTAAACCGCACTAATCACAGGATGCTCTACATGGCGCTTTAATGCTGCTTCTAGTTCGCTGTAGACGTAATACAAGTTGCTTAAGAACTTGGCGAAGCAGTCTCTATCCACAACTCCTTTCAGAAAACATTTCATAAATCCCACATTTTCTGCTGAGGTGTGGGCTTGTTGAGTTCCAGAGCGCAGTTTGATGGCTAGATTACTACTCATTGTTGCTTCCTTCATGTTCAAGGGCAAGGTTTCTGGGCAGTCACCGACTCAGGATGCCTGCCAGTGCCAGCTAGAAGATTGTTATTCTAGGTTTAGAGAGGATCTGCATTACTACTATCTGGCAAGTACCACTGCCGATGTAGATCCCAGCTATTTTTATTTTTCCTAAGATTATTTAACTATTAATTTATATATAACTATAAAGATATTAGTATTTATTTAGGTTTTTCTGATTTTTACGCTCAGGCATATCCTACCCAAGCAGTAACAAAACTGATTGGAGAATAGGCATTTAAACTCTCCTGAAACAATGGGTGATAAGTTTATTTCTCACAATTTACTCTCAATAATTTAACTGATGTCTACAAACAACTATTTATGCTTATATAACTTTTAAAGGATGAAATAATCAAAGGATTCTTATGGTTAAGTCTCTGGAAACCTCCCAACCTGAGTTGCTAAAACCAGGTGTAAAAGCGCCTGTTCAAGAAACATTATTAACACCCCGGTTTTATACCACTGACTTTGAAGCTGCGGCACAGTTGAATATTTCGTCCCAGGAGGCTGAGTTACTGGCAATTGTAGAGGAGTTACGAGCAGACTATAACCGTCATCACTTTGTCCGTGATGAAGAATTTCAGCAGTGTTGGGATCACATTGATGGAGAAACGCGCGTCGCCTTTATTGACTTTTTGGAACGTTCCTGCACCTCAGAGTTTTCTGGGTTTCTGCTGTTCAAAGAATTATCACGCCGTCTGAAAAACCGCAATCCTATTTTGGCGGATGCTTTTAATTTTATGGCGCGGGATGAAGCACGCCATGCAGGATTTTTGAATAAGTCGATGGCAGATTTTAATCTTTCCCTCGACTTAAGTTATTTAACCAAAAATCGCACTTATACCTTCTTTCCGCCAGAGTGGATTATTTACACAGTCTACCTATCTGAGAAAATTGGCTACTGGCGTTATATCTTGGTGTATCGTCACATGGAGAAACATCCAGAACACCAAATTTATCCTTTGTTTCGCAAGTTTGAGAGTTGGTGTCAGGATGAAAATCGACATGGAGACTTTTTTAAAGCACTGCTGCGATCGCAACCTCCATTATGGAACAATTGGAGAGCTAGATTGTGGGTGCGTTTCTTTTTGCTGAGTGTTTTTGCTACTCACACCTTGACAGTATTTGAACGCGCAACCTTTTATCAATCCATTGGGATAGATCCGCGCGAATATAATACCAGAGTCATTCAGGAGACGAATAACACCGCCGCACGCGCATTTCCGTTGATTTTGAATACAAATCATCCAGAGTTCTTCCGGCGGTTGGAGAAGTGTTCTGACCTTAATCTGAAACTAGCAGAGATTAACAATAGCGATGCCTACGGCGGCAAGCTACGCTCACCAGTAGTAAAATTCTGCCAAAAATTACCCTTGATAGCCTCCATTGTTGGGCATCTATTGCAGACTTACCTAATCAAACCTATTGATGCTGAATCATTGAGAGGGACAGTTCATTAACTTGTAACTGCATACATCATCTGAATCTACAAGTCTTATTTGGGAATCTCTTCACTCGAATTCTATCAGTTATATTTTGCACCTGCCCTCTTTCCCGCCAGAGAATAAATTCTCTGGCTAATAGCGCAAGTCCACTCAAGTGGACTCAATCCTTATTCAGTCTTTTTTAGAAGATAGCCTCAGAATCCATGATACTGCTGGCGAATTGTTAGAGAGTCTAACCCATCAGCCCCAATCCATCTTAATTTCTTTAATTTCAGTGCGTTTAAACGCACTTTAGCTATGAGCAATCAATTTATTGCAGGGCGGGAAAGCAGCGCGTGCGATTCGTTGTTTAGTGAATCACGGTAACCAGTCCGTACATAACTAAGCCAG
>NZ_JAYGHD010000020.1:28072-44392 GCF_034932245.1 Nostoc sp. UHCC 0251 | reverse complement strand
TTTCAGTATTTATATATCTTAACATACCGGACTTTTTTGATGCCTATCTACTTATGTAATTGTTTTGGGGCATGGATAGACCCATTGTCGAGAATTAATCTATAGACATCTCCGCGAATGTAGAGACGTTGCAATGCAGCGTCTCTACAAGGGTTTCAAGTAACGCATAATTCATTTCTGGAGATGTCTTATTTAAAGTAATATAGCAACGATGGTATCATTGCATCAAAATGATACCGTATTTTTGTTTATATATAGAATTTTATCGTCCTGCCAACGGTAGATTATTTCTGAAAGGAGTTTGCTGCAATGCCCACAACGCCTACTACTCGACTGATTTTGGAAACTTTACTCCCCCATCTCAAAGTAGCAGCAACCTATGCCCGTTTTCTTCAACCAAAAATTGCTGCACTTCCCGCCAAAGAACAAGGAAAAAACTTTTTTGCTGCCGCACTTACTGATGCAGATGTGGCTATTCAAAATTTTGTAGAGGTAGTACTACTGGGCACTTTTCCAGAGATTCGTTTTTTTGGGGAAGAGTATGAAAGTTCTAGCAATACTAAGTATTTTCGCGCTACGGAACTCGGTTTAGAAGGTGATTATCTAGTCACGCTCGACCCGATTGATGGCACGAAGTTTTATATGGATGGACATTCTAATTACCAAATTATTCTCAGTATTCTAAATTCTGATGACTTTGAAGCAGTACTCGCAATTTCCCCTGCCCAAAACATTTATTTTTACGCTTTTCGAGGTGAAGGTGCTTTTAAAGGGACGCTAGATATGAGCTTAGAAGCTTGTGCCCCATTAAACATAACATCCGCCAAACCTTCTATTTTGTTGGGATGGGGAATGAATTTTATCGCACATTTACTAAAAGATCAATATCAAGTAATTGATATAGCAACTGATTACTCTAGTGATATTCAAATTCCTAATCTCAATGGTATTCTCACTGGTGACTTGAGTGGAGCAGTCATCAAATCGGGCAAATTTATTGATAGTGCTGCACTCGCTTTTATTGCGAAAGAGGCTGGCTGGATTGTAACTACTCTCGACGGTTCGACTTTACCACCACTGCATACTTGTCAAAACTATAGCCTCCCTGGATTGATAGTAGCTGCGTCAAAATCTGTTCATCAAGACCTACTGTCAGCGATGCAAAGCCTAAGTGTTTGAGAGAAAATAATTAGCGCCACAAAGCGGAAGTCAAAAGAATTGTATTCCAAGTGCTGTGCTATAGGAATCCGCTTTGATTTTTGAATTTATTTGCGTGGGCAGGCAATAGGCAATAGGCAATAGGCAATAGGCAATAGGCAATAGGCAATAGTCAAGAAGGCTTTTTGATCTGTACGGAGTTTTTTCACGCAATCAAGTATGAGTCCTATAGTTAATTATTTGCTAACTAACCCTAAACAAAATGAAAATTTGTATTGTTGGCGCGGGCGCGATTGGTGGATATTTAGGGGCAAAACTGGCACTGGCAGGTGAAGTAGTAACGCTGATCGCTCGTGGTTCTCATTTAGAGGCAATTCAAAAAAATGGGTTGAAGTTGCTCATGACAGACGGTTCTAGCCAAATTGCTACTCCGTCTCTGGCAACTAGTGATATCCAGTCAGCAGGGCCACAAGATGTAGTAATTTTAACTGTCAAGGCTCACAGTGTACCTGCGATCGCACCTTTTCTCCCTGCACTCTACGATGCTCACACAATTGTAGTAACAGCCCAAAATGGCGTTCCTTGGTGGTACTTTCGCAAATATGGCGGTGAGTATGAAGGTACGCGGATTCAATCTGTTGACCCAGATGGGATTATTGAAGCTAATATCGGTGCTGACCGCGCCATCGGTTGTGTTGTTTACCCAGCAACTGAGATAATTGAACCAGGCGTGATTAAGCATATTGAAGGCGATCGCTTTACTCTCGGTGAAATCGATGGCACTAAAACAGAACGCCTTCAATTATTAGCGCAAACTCTCAAGCAAGCAGGATTCAAAGCACCAATCCGCAATCAAATTCGCACAGAAATTTGGATCAAGTTGTGGGGTAATGTGGCATTTAATCCCATTAGTGCCCTGACTGGTGCTACTTTAGAGGATATTTGTCGCTATCCCCTCACCCGTGAACTAGCACGGCAAATGATGACAGAGACCCAAGCGATCGCCCAAAAGTTGGGTATAAAGTTTGGCATTACCTTGGAACAGCGAATTAATGGGGCAGAAAATGTTGGTGCCCATAAAACCTCAATGCTACAAGATATTGAAGCCGGACGCTCCACGGAGATAAACGCTATTGTTGGCGCGGTAGCTGAATTGGGAAAACTCACTCAAATTCCCACACCTTATATTGATGCTATTTATGCCAGCGTTAAGCTTTTAGAGGCGAACAAAGTCAGAATTGGTTGAGGAAGTCTTGCTGAGGGCAGATGGCTTTGTAGAGACGGCGATTTATCGCGTCTCTCTAACGTATTAGTTTTTGAGACGCGATAAATCGCGTCTCTACATGACGGCTTTCTGGCTTATGCCAAGCGTATTGGCATAAAACTACTTGTGTGTACACTGTAGCTCCCACGGTGGGATAGGCTTGAAACCTTTATTTTTTCGTTCAAAACTAAGAATTTTCTCTTTACATCAAGCTATTAACATGACGTATATCGGGATATAATTTTTTGAGGCGCGATCGCGTTTGTAATTTTAACTTTATGAGTTATCCTTCTTGCCTCACGATCTTGCTGATTGATGATTACGCCGAAGCTCGGCTGGAATTATGCCACTTCTTGCAGCAGGACAGTCTGTATACCTATCGCATTTTGGAGTTTGAGAAGGTAACTCAAGCCCTAGAATGGTGTCAACAGGAGATACCAGATATTATTTTGTTGGGTTTTATGTTGCCTGACGGGGATAGGCTGAAGTTTATTCAGCAATTTCGGGAATGCCATAGCAATACCCAAACTGCTGTAATTATGCTGACAGGACAAGGGGATGAAATGATTGCTGTCCGGGCGATGAAAATAGCGATCGCTATTCAACAGGCGAGTGCCTATGAGCAAGCACAGGCAGAACTTGCAAAACGCCAACAAACAGAACGCAAGCTCTCAGAAGAGGAGCGGCGGCACGCAGAGATACCGCGAATTGAATTACATCTTCTGGAGCAGATTCTTGAAGTAGTCTTAGCAGGTTATTGGGACTGGGATATTCCAGGCAATCAGGAGTACTTGAGCTTAACCTTCAAGCAGATGTTCGGCTATGAAGCTCATGAGTTGCCAAATACACCAGAGAGCTGGCAACGCCTGATTTTTCCTGAGGATTTACCAGGTGTTTTGGAAATTTTCGAGCAACATGTCCAAAGTCGTGGAAAAATTCCTTATTACAATGAGGTGAGATATCGGCATAAGGATGGTTCTACCGTTTGGGTGATGTGTTCCGGTCGTGTAATTGCGTGGGATCAAGACGGCAATCCCCTTCGGATGATTGGTTGCCACATTGACATAACACAACGCAAACAAGTAGAAGAAGCCCTCAAAGACAGCGAACAACGTTATGCAACATTAGCAAAAGCGGCTCCTGTGGCTATTTTCCGGCTTGACAATGCTGGTAACTGTATTTACGTTAACGAGTGCTGGAGCGATCTTACGGGTAGACCGACACAGGCAGCATTGGGGATGGGGTGGATAGAAGCAATACACCCAGAAGACCGCGATCGCATCCTCAAGAAATGGTATGAGGCGGAATTAGAGCAAACAGAACTTTATTACAACGAGGGTAGACATCTGTGTCCAGACGGCAGTATCAACTGGTTTCACTGCTATGTGTTACCTGAAACTAACGCCAGTGGGACTATTATCGGCTATATCGGTACACTAACGGATATCAGTAATCGCAAACAAGCCGAACAAGAACTCATCCACAACAGAGATTTGCGAGAAGCAATTTTTAACGAATCTGCCGATGCCATCTTTCTAGTTGATCCGCAAACACGGCTCACCTTGGATTGTAATCGGCAGGCGGTAGAACTGTTTGAGGCAGCTGACAAAAATCAATTGATCAATATTAATGGGCAAACACTCCAACACCGTCCATTTACTGCTAGCGAAACGGATGTGATCGTGACAGATATGCAGTTAAAAGGTGTCTGGAGCCGAGAGATTGAATATATTACTCTTCAGGGGAAAATTTTCTGGGGAAACATTGCAGCTAAAACTATTACTGTAGCCGGACGTACTATGAATCTAGTCCGGATCGCTGATATCAGCGAACAGCAAGCTGCGCTGCGCGAACGCAAACAAGCCGAAGCACAACTGCGGCATACGAATGAGCAACTTGCTAAAGCCAACGTCGAACTTGCCCGCGCCACTCGCCTCAAAGACGAATTTCTCGCAAACATGAGCCATGAACTGCGAACACCTCTCAATGCCATTTTGGGTATGTCAGAGGGCTTACAGGAAAGTGTGTTTGGTTCCATTAATGAAAGACAAGCAAAAGCGATCGCTACTATTGAGCGCAGTGGTAGACATTTGCTAGAACTAATCAACGACATTTTAGACTTATCTAAAATCGAATCTGGCAAACTCGAACTGCAATTGAGTGATATTTCTGTCAGGAGCCTCTGTGATGCTAGCCTTGCCTTGGTCAAACAGATGGCTTTGAAAAAAAATATTCGTCTTAGTATTCATGTTTCTGAGAATCTTGACAGCATCCAAGTAGACGATCGCCGCCTGCGTCAAGTACTTATCAACCTGCTGAGTAATGCTGTCAAGTTCACGCCAGAGGGGGGATCTGTAACGCTAAAAGTCCGGCTGGAAGGGGCAGGGGGAGTAGGGGAGGCAGGGGAGGCAGGGGGAGTAAATTTTGCCTTGGCTCCCTTGTCCACCTCATGTTTCCCAAAGCTCTGTTTCCATGTCACTGATACCGGCATCGGTATCGCCGCTGAAGAAATCGGTAAGCTGTTTCAGCCCTTCATCCAGCTTGACAGCAGTCTTAACCGCCAATACAGTGGCACTGGTCTAGGTTTGGCACTAGTAAAACAGATTGTTACCCTACATGGAGGAACAGCCTCAGTTAGCAGTAAAGTTGGAGAAGGAAGTTGTTTTACCGTCCGCATTCCCTACCATACCAGCGATAATCTGCCAACAAGGCAGGTAACTACTTTATTGCCCAGCTATTGCTTAACTGCTGAGAATGCTCAAGTTTTGATTGTTGAAGATTCTATTGCGGCGGCTGAACAAATTACTCGCTACTTAAGCGAAATGGGAATGCAACCAATCATTTATCCCAAAGGTAAAGGAGCTGTAGAAGAAGTGCTACGCGTTCAGCCTGCTCTAGTTATCCTGGATCTGCAACTACCGAATCTATCGGGTTGGGACGTGCTAAATCAACTCAAAACCAACCCAAAAACCAAAGATATTCCAGCAATCATTATTTCAGTTGTGGATGAACGTACCAAAGGACTGGCTCAGGGAGCGTTTGAATATCTGGTCAAACCCATTACCCGCGCTCAACTTCAAGCAGCTATAAATAAACTGCAACCTTCTACCCGTTCCAAGTCGCCAAATCGGGTATTGCCAAAAGCCACTCTGAAACCACCTTTGATTTTGCTAGCAGAAGATAATCAAGCAAATATTGATACTATGTCCGGTTATCTTGAAGCTAGAGGGTATCATCTCATTTTGGCAAACAATGGACAACAAGCTATTAACCTTGTTCGAGTTCAACGCCCCGACTTAATTGTGATGGACATTCAAATGCCGAGAATGGATGGTTTGGAAGCGATACGGCTCATCCGTGATGATCGAGAATTTGTGAATATTCCGATAATTGCACTAACAGCCCTAGCTATGCCAGGCGATCGCGAAACTTGTTTGGCGGCCGGAGCTAATCAATATTTGACTAAACCCATAAAACTTAAACAGCTTGTAGCCATAATTCAACAACTTTTAGAAAGGTAGCGGAAATTCTCGATGGATAGTCAACCCTCCATTTTAGTAATCGATGATGAACCCGATAACTTTGATGTTGTTGAAACCTTGCTGGATGGCGAAAACTACCAGCTATACTATGCTCCTAGTGGTCAACAAGCTCTAAATCGCCTCAATAGTTTTCAACCTGATCTGATTTTGCTCGATGTCATGATGCCTGATCTAGATGGGATGGAAGTCTGCCAGCGCATCAAAGCCGATCCAAAATGGCAAGCGGTTCCGATTATCATGGTGACTGCATTAACTGCTAAAGAAGATTTGGCTCGATGTCTGGTAACGGGTGCAGATGACTTCATTAGTAAACCCGTCAACGGTGTGGAATTACGAGCTAGAGTTCATTCCATGCTGCGGATTAAGCAGCAGTATGACAGTATGCAAGTATTGCTGAAACTGCGAGAAGACATGGTAAATATGATTGTGCATGATCTGCGAAATCCACTTACCAGTATTGTCTTAGGGACAGAAATTCTGCGGTTGCCAGATTTGTCACCTGAACAGCAGCAAGGAAAAATCGATCAAATTTTACTTGCTGGACAACAACTACAATCGTTGATTGATAGCTTGCTGATCATGGCAAAGCTGGAATCTGGAAAAATGGTTCTCAACTACACACAAGTAGATATTTGTGCGCTGTGTATATCAGCCTTAGCAGATATTGAGGCGATCGCTGCTCAAAAGAATTTGACCCTGAGATGTGAATTACCCGAACCTGGTGGCATTGTTACAGTAGATGCAGTTATCTTTCGCCGAGTGCTGGATAATTTACTCTCCAATGCCGTTAAGTTCTCACCGTCTAACTCTCAAGTAACCCTACGGGGAGAATATTTGGCAGCAGGTGGTGCAAAAGTGCAAGTCGCTGATTCTGGTTCGGGAGTCCCTGAAGACTTACGACAAATCATTTTCGAGAAGTATGAAATTGGAACTCGAATGCCAGATGTTTCGCAAATTGGTTTAGGATTGGCTTTCTGCAAAATAGCGATCGAGGCACATTCCGGTACGATTACCATTGAAGATAATCATCCAAATGGTAGTATCTTTACTGTATTACTCAAAAATAAATTAGGCAATAGGCAATAGGCAATAGGCAAGAAGCCTTTTTGAGTTATAGTGAATTTTTTTAACAATCAAATATGAGGGCTAAATAATAGTAAAATTTTAATATATTGTCGGAGAATTGACAGAAGTATTTGCTAGTAAACCCTGTAAAAACTCAAACTTTATATTAATAAACGTAGATTAGATAACTTTTAATCCTGGTAATTTTGGGGTTTGGTATTACACTTACACAGTGGAAAAATAATTGAATAAAATCTCTATTTTTTTAAACCTTTCTGTACTTAATCTTCTATTTTAACAAAGTTTGGGGGTTTAATTCCCCCGCCTCTACAGGCAGCAGGTTTTGTGTCGGGGTTAAATCCCCGTTACAAAACGTAATTGCGAATTGCGAATTGGTTTAACAAATGCTTTGTCGCTTTGCCTAAACAAAAATTTTCAAATTAGAACTTTTATTTGCCGCATAGCACAGGTATGATCTGCTCAATTGATATGACCAATTATTCCTTGATGGTACAAGCCCCTAAATTCATTTATGGATAGATAAATTTTAAACTTTGCTTGGTTCAAGCCCCCGGATTTATCCGTGGGCATTAATTGCGAATTGCGAATTGCGAATTGCGAATTGTGCTGACAGTTTCAGGTGCGGAATGTAAATTAGAGGATTATCAAATTTATGAAGAAAAGAAAAGTATGGTTATTAACGATACTGATTGTAACAGTAGTAATCAATATCATCGCAGGACATAGTAATTCTTTAAAAGCTGCTTCATCTGTAGGCAAAGACACGCTAACGATGATTACTTCCCCAGATTATCCCCCTTATGAGTTTTATGATACTAAAGGAGGCGAGCGCCAAATCGTTGGCTTTGATATAGATATTGCTAAGACCCTTGCTGAAAAACTAGGGTTTAAACTTCAAATAATGGAATCCGATTTTAATGGATTAATTCCTGCACTTCAAGCAAATCGCGCTGACTTTGTAATGGCTGGGATGACTCCGACTCCAGAACGTCAGAAAAATATTGACTTTTCAATTATTTATTACGAAGCCAAAGATACCATTGTCGCTCCTAAAGGTAGCAACTTGAAGCAGCCTGAAGATTTATCAGGAAAAAAAGTAGGGGTACAACTAGGAACGATACAAGAACAAAATGCCCAGAAAATTGCTAAAAAATTTGCGGGTATTCAGCTAAAGCAACTCAACAGAGTGCCGGAAGTAGTTCAGGAAATCAAATCTGGGCGAATTGACGCAGCAATTATTGAGGATACCGTCGCTAAAGGATTCGCCCAAGCTAACCCAGATTTAGAGTTTAATATTATTCCCTCAGAGGAAGCAAGTGGATCTGCGATCGCTTTTCCTAAAGGTTCTTCTTTAGTAGAACCGTTTAACAAAGTCCTTCAACAAATGAAGGACAATGGCACATTGGCTAAACTAGTAACCAAGTGGTTTTCACAGACTACTACCGCCAATCCTGCATCCTCAACTCCTGCCAAAGGCGGATTGAATCTCGACTTCACCAGAATTCTTCCAGATATTCCCTTTATTCTGCGGGGAATCCCGTTAACTTTGTTGTTTACGCTATTATCTGTAACTTTGGGGTTAATCTGGGGAACAATCCTGTCTCTGTTAAAAATTCTCGGCATCAAGCCGCTTACCTGGGTTGCGAATGCCTATACCTCTGTTTTTCGAGGTACACCTTTGTTATTACAGTTGGCATTAGTTTACTACGCAACACCCCAGCTTACAGGCTATGATATTTCCGCATTGGAGGCTGGGGTGTTAACTTTTACCCTGAATTCTGGCGCTTATATGTCGGAAACCATCAGGGGTGGAATTCAGGCGGTGGATAAAGGGCAAAGTGAAGCGGCGATGTCTATGGGTGTTCCCTATTGGTTGATGATGTGGGATGTGATTTTGCCCCAAGCATTGAAGAACATTCTCCCAGCATTGGTAAATGAAACTATCGGATTGCTCAAAGATTCGGCGCTAGTGTCAACGATTGGAGTGGTGGAAATATTACGCAGCGCTCAAATCGTTGGTGCAAATAAGTATATTTATTTTGAACCACTGCTATTTGCAGGGTTAATCTACTATGTTTTGGTAATGGGTATGACTTTGGGTGCATCCGCTTTAGAAAGGAGGTTACGGGAAAGTGAGTAATGTAATCATTCGCACGGAATTCTTATGTAAATCCTTTGGCAAACTCGACGTACTCAAAGATATTTCCACTGAGTTTTATCAGGGGGAAGTGGTTGCCATCCTAGGCCCTTCTGGCTCAGGGAAATCTACTCTTTTGCGATGCCTAAACTTATTAGAACAACCCACCAGAGGCAGAATCTACTTTCACGATCAAGAAATCACCAAGCCCAAGGCAAATATTGCTAAGGTGCGTCAGCATTTGGTGATGGTATTTCAACATTTTAATTTGTTTCCCCACATGAATGTGCTGCAAAATGTCACCTACGCACCCATAAAGGTGAAAGGAATAAACAAGCAAAAAGCACAAGAACATGGTTTAGAATTGCTTGCTAAGGTAGGTTTAGAGCCAAAAGCCAATGTTTATCCGTCCAAACTATCTGGGGGACAGAAACAGCGAGTAGCGATCGCCAGGGCATTAGCAATGGAACCAGAGATGATTTTGTTTGATGAACCCACCTCTGCACTAGATCCAGAAATGGTCAAAGATGTGCTGGAAGTGATGAAAGCTTTAGCGCTATCTGGTATGACAATGGCGATTGTTACCCATGAAATGGGCTTTGCAAGAGTTGTTGCCAATCGGATTATGTTTCTCGACCAGGGAATTTTAGCAGAAGATACTACTCCTAGCGAGTTTTTCCAAAATCCTCAGTGCGATCGCGCCAAGCAGTTCTTGGAAAAAATGCTTTAGAACATCAGGAATTTGCCGCTTTTTTTGTATTCTTGAAACTTTTCCAAAACAGGGCGATCATTTGGCATTAACGTAGGTAAGTCTGCCAAATCGAAAAATTCCAGTGCTAACGATTCTCCATCTAAACAAGCGAGGCTGCCTTCCCATTCAACAGCTCGCAAAATCAAAATGAAGTTTTGGACGCGATCGCCGTTGGGATAAGTTACAGTTTCAAAAGCTGGGTTGGAAGAAAACCCCACAGCTTCAAAACGCTTAACCGTTAAACCAGTTTCTTCAAAAACTTCTCTTGCTGAACATTCTTCGGCAGAGTCACCTACTTCTGGACAGCCACCAGGTAGCCCCCAAAGTTTGAAATCACTTCGTTTTTGCAACAAAACGCGCCCCAAATTATCCTCGATAATCACGCGTGCGCCAAATAATAGAAGTAAGCGATCGCCTACAACTTGTCGTAACTTACCGAGATAAGAATCTGACCAATTCGCCATAATTTTAGACAAAGTTTGTAAAGAAAATCTAAAGCTAGCAAATAGCGTTCTGAACCTACTTCAGTGTTTCTACATCAAAGTAGTTAAGAATCTTCGCATCTAAAGTTAACAAGCGCAATCATGGCTTTCCTTTCACGATGGGGAATGCGATCGCAACAGAAATTGCCTCTTCCTAGTACAATCAATTCCGTAGAGTACGAGTTTCCAAAGCTAAATATGAAACTTATTTGTCAAGGGTGCAGTGTAATTTTACAAGTATTAGCCACAGTAACTTTAGCTACTCCTGCACTTGCAGAAATCGTTAAAATTAACCTGTTGCAACTTAACGATATCTATGAAATTACTCCTGTGGAGGGGGGAACTCGTGGCGGTTTAGCGCGTGTCGCTACTCTACGACAACAGCTTTACAAAGATAATCCTCGCACTTACACTCTGTTTGCTGGAGACGCCTTTAGCCCTTCGGCTTTAGGAACTGCCAAAATTAACGGTACACCTCTGGCTGGTAAGCAAATGGTAGCTGTGATGAATGCCTTGGGGTTCGACTATGCAACTTTTGGCAATCACGAATTTGACCTTCCCGAAAACCTCTTCTATCAAAGATTGCAAGAATCTCGGTTTCGCTGGGTTTCCAGTAATGTATCTGATAGCACAGGACAACCCTTCAAAAGTGTTCCCCGCTCAATAGTATTCAATGTCAAAGGCGATCGCGGTGCTGTGGTTAGGGTAGGATTAATTGGTGTTACCGTTGATAGTAATCAGCCTAAGTACGTCAGTTACACCGATCCAATTGCAACAGCCAAACAGCAAGTTAGTAAACTCAAGGGTAAAGTTGATATTGTAGTTGCTCTTACCCATCTATCAATTGAAGATGACCGCAAACTAGCCGAAACTGTACCGGAAATAGACATGATTCTGGGAGGCCATGAGCATGAAAATATCCAGCAATGGCGGGGGCGGGATTTTACACCGATTTTTAAAGCAGATGCGAATGCACGCACAGTTTACGTTCACCAATTGAGTTACGATACGAGCAAAAGAAGTCTTGCAATTAACTCTCGGTTAGTGCCGATTACTGATAAAATCCCTGACGAACCAAAAACGGCAAAGATAGTCAAGGAGTGGCTAGAACTAGGTTATCAGGCATTTCGCGCCAATGGTTTTGAGCCAAATCAAGAAATTGGGAAACTGACATTTGCTTTAGATGGTTTAGAATCTAGCGTCCGCAACCAATCCACAAAGCTGACAGAGTTAATTGCCCAGGCAATGTTACAGGAAGTACCTGACGCAGATTTAGCTGTATTTAATGGCGGTTCAATTCGCCTTGATGATGTCATTCCAGCAGGTCCAATTACCCAATATGACGTGATTCGGATACTGCCTTTTGGCGGTAAAGTTGTGGCAGTAGAAATAAATGGTGCGCTTTTGCAAAGAGTATTAGATCAAGGGCAAGCCAATCAAGGCACCGGTGGCTATCTGCAAACAGCCAAAGTTAGTCAACAAGCAAATTCAAGAAATTGGTTGATTCAAGACCAACTTCTTGACCCCAAACGCACTTACACAATTGCTATAAATGACTTTTTAATAAATGGTAAAGAAAAAGGATTAGACTTCTTAAATCTTCAACAACTAGGGATTAAACTGATTGCTGAAAAACGAGATATTCGTTTTGTAATCATTGACCAGTTAAAGCGTCAAGTTGCTTCTCCAGGAGACGCTGTGCGTAGCTTGCTTCGACCTAGAAGTACGCTCCAATTAAAAATTAATAATTAAAGCTTGAATAAACAAATCTTAATTTTGCATTTTTAATTCCCGATAGCGTAAAAATTCACGGATAAAAGACAAACTGACTGTAAACATTTCTGAAGCAGAAATAAGCCTAAACCCATATAGGTTACAAAGGCTTATACTGCTGGCATAAAATTTGACCTCTCAAAACTTTTCAAACACCCTCTAAGCAATAACTAATGCCTTTAATTCCTCAGTTTTTAATCTTGGTCCATAGGATGTAACAATCTTAGAAGCTGCGGCTGATGCTAATTTTCCGGCTTCTTCATAGCTCATACCTTGCGTAATTCCATAGAGGAAAGCTCCTGCATACATATCTCCTGCTCCTACTGTATCTACAGCTTTTACTTGAGGTGCAGCGATTTCGATTAATTTCTGACCGTCAAATACTACCGAACCCTTGGGACCGCGAGTAATGGCAAATTTCTTACTCAAGGTTTTTAGTTTGTCTACAGCTACTTGAAAATCTTGTGTATCTGCGAGTTCTAATGCTTCACTTTCATTAGCAAAAATCAAGTCTAAACCAGATCCAATGATGTCTAATAAACCATTTTTAAAAAATTTCACCATGTTGTAATCAGATAGGGACATGGTAGTTTTTACTCCCGCTTTTTCAGCTATTTCTCTAGCCTTTATAGCTGCTTCTTTTCCTGTAGGAGAAGTCACTAAATATCCTTCAATATAGACATATTCTGAATCAGTGAGCGCTGATGATACTAATTCTTGTGTAGAAAATTCTTCAGTAATTCCCAAAAATGTATTCATGGTGCGATCTGCATCGGGAGTTACTAACACCAAACATTTACCTGTAATTCCTGATTGGCGGTCGCCATTTTTTAAGTTGGTATCTACCTGAGAGTTGAGTAAATCTTCTATGTAAAAGTCTCCAAACTCATCATTAGCCACTTTACAGGAATAAAAAGCTTTTCCTCCTAGTTGACTAATTGCCACTATTGTGTTTGCGGCTGAACCTCCACAACTCTTATGGCAATGAAGATTTTTGAGATTTTCCAAAATATGATTTTGACTGTCTTCATCTATAAGTGTCATTACACCTTTGTCAATCTTTAACTCTTGTAGTAACTCTGGAGATACTTCGTATTCTATATCTACTAAGGCATTGCCTACACCATAAACATCATATTTCTTGCCCATTGTTTATCTCCTAGTATAATTTCTGTCTGACTTGAACAGAACTGATAATAACAGATAGGCAACTCCTAAGAGTTACTTGGTCATAATTTCGTGGCCCCGCATTTTTTCAAGATATTTTCCCGGATTTATCACAAAAAAATCCAAAAAAGGGGTCATAAACTGCGAAAATCTATATAAGATAAGCATTTCAACAGTTATAAAGCATGAACTATTAGATAGCGATCGCCCTGTACCCGTTGCGTAAGTCCTGTTACTTTTTCGGCCTAAACCCAATTATGGTAACAGTGATGGCTATATGAGGTGTCACCTTTTCATCAAAGGAACGGTAGAGCCAGCAAAGTGAATTTCTTTAGCAGCTTTAAGTCCAGATTCTAATGCTCCTTGAAGCCAGCCTCTCGTCTTGGAAGTATGGTCTCCAGCGAAATAAATCTTTCCTTCTGACTTCCCTAATTCTGAAAACAGTTTCTTCTCCTGTTCATCTGTTGGATAGGCCCAGCCTCCTTTTGACCAGATATCTTTTGTCCATGAATAAAAGTGCGATCGCACAGAGTAATTACTTACCCCAGGCAAAATCTTCTCCCAATGCTGGAGTAATTTTGTCTGTTGAGCTTTACCCTCAAAAGCATCCATCTCAAGAGCTTTTTCTCCTTTGAGATAGGCATGAAGAATACCTGTCTTTTCAGGTTTATCCCAAGTAGTATGCCACAGTTCTTCATCCTCGAAAAATCCCCACCCATTTAAGTTATCCTTTTCCCAGAAGCGATTAGGGAATTTCACAAAGGCACGGGTTGCTTCTCGATAGTTATATCCTCCTACGGCCGCCTGTTTTTTTGCTGGAGATAGCTCAGGTGAAAAAGTAATTTGATTTAAAACAGTTAACGGGACAGTACACAATACACAATCACCAAGATATTGTTGCCCTGACAAGCACGACACTTCAACACCATTAGATGTTTGTACGATCCGAGCAACAGGATCATCAAGTTTAATTTTTCTAGTCAATGCTTGGGCAAATGCCTGGGGAAGTAGATCAAATCCATCCGTCAGTTTTTGAATTTCTTGTGGACGGATTTGTGGCTGATTTTGAAATAGTTGTTCCCCTGGGATTGATAGACGTTTTCCGTCCTTCATCGTCAGAATTTTCCCTGATGTCGGCGCAAACTGTGAAAGTTTTAAACCAAAATGTTTGATGTAACCAAGGGTTAAATGATGATTTGATGGGATTCTGGCCGCTCCAAGTTCTACTAAATCCTCTGCTTGAAACGCTCCTCGCAGAGTTAAAATTCTACCACCGACACGTTTCCTTGCTTCTAAAATGGTGACATCATGACCAACTGCTGTTAATTCATACGCTGCCACTAAACTAGAAAGACCTGCACCGACAATAAGCACCTTTTGACGCGGCAATCCTTTGGGCAAAGCGCCAGGAGAATTTGGTTTTTGGGCAAGTACTTGATCGTAGGTGATAGTTGCGGCGATGGCGAGAGTACTTCGCAATAAAAACTGACGGCGATTCAGGTTGAACATAGAGGCGGAACTATTGATTGGGGAAGTACAGCATAATCTCGCGGCAATATGTGCGTTTTAGCCGCAAAACCCTTTGATTTTAGCAATAAGCGCATAAAATTGTGAGAAAATTGACCTCGTAATTCATGCAAAATTTTGAATTTATCAAAGTCAATTTTATGAAAAAGAACTATGTTTTCCTGACATACGCCTTATTGATTTGCACTGCTGTGCCTCAAAAAGCTCTAGCAGATGAGGTTTGGAAAACGGAAGAATATAAAGTGGTTTATCAAGAAGATCGTAATAAAACTGCCGTGTGGCGTTATGGTCGCGATGGAGTAATCTTCATTGATGGTTTAGCAGGAGTGTTTAATAACCGAGGTTCATACAATGGTTATTGGGTACAAAAGTCTTCATCGGTACGTTGCGATACCTATAGAGAAGGGGCAGATGGTAAACCTACCTATCATTGGGGCAGATTTAAAGTCACTTTCATTGATTCAAAATTCCCCTCCCGTTGGAAAGCTGATATTAGCCTTTGCGATCGCGATCCTGTGATGACTTTAAACGGTACACCTGTTACACAGTAATCACCAAGCTAAAACTGACGTTGCTGAATGATGACAGGCGACCGATTGGGCTGGAAAAAATTTTGTCGGGGTGAAGTCGTGGCAGATTGCTATCCAGCTGCAAACGCCACACCTGAATCGTTTCATTCTGATCACTACTAGCAATTCAGTCTCCGAAATTCCGAGTTCGGTCGCTGTGGGCAGGTCGGGAGTTACTACTACCCTTGTATGAGAGGACTTTCACCTCTATCCCAGGTTTAGTTATGAGGTTTTCAAGGTTCTGTTCCTTGGCGTTCTCACCCTAAGTTATGTATTGGCTTAGGAACGAGTCACACATGCGTTTGCCCTGCTGTGGATACTGATTGCCAAGCAAGCCGATCTTTCCAGTGCGATGTGAAATTAAGTGGAACTGCTTGCTTAAAGTCCTCTAAAGCTGCTGACAAAGCTTTCTCTTTTAGCTTTGCTGCACCTTGGTTGTGCAACTGTTTAGGGGATTGTGGATTCCATACATATTTTTGACAAGTTTGGTGGGCAATTTCTACATCACTGCCATTTTCAGGATTTTGAAAGACGGGATGATAATGTAACCTGTTGCAGCAAACTTGTAACCATTCTTGCCACCCACATTGCCACAAGCGGACTGTTCCATCAAGACTACCACTGGCAATCAGTTTACCATCAGGGCTAAAAGCTGCGGAATTTACCCAATACTCATGTCCCTGCCAAGGTTGACCAATGGGGTTGCCGTCAATATCCCACAAGCGCACTGTCGAATCATTGCTGGCACTGACAATCCACTGACCATCAAAGCTAAAGGCGACAGAATTAACTTCTTTTTCATGTCCGCACCAAGGTTGACCAATGGGGTTGCCGTCAATATCCCACAAGCGCACTGTCGAATCA
>NZ_JAYGHD010000020.1:0-27972 GCF_034932245.1 Nostoc sp. UHCC 0251 | reverse complement strand
CCAAGGTTGACCAATGGGGTTGCCGTGAATATCCCATAAGCGCACTGTCGAATCATTGCTGGCACTGACAATCCACTGACCATCAGGGCTAAAGGCGACAGAATTAACCCAATTCTCATATTTGCGCTGCGATCGCCCGATGACCCGATCTTGTAGTATTTGATCTAGCTCCCATAAACGCACAGTGCGATCGCCACCACTAATAATCAGCTTGCCATCGGGGCTAAAAGCTAAGGAATTAACCTGTCCTTCATGTCCCCGCCAAGGTTGAGTGATGGGGTTGCCATTGATACTCCACAAGCGTATTGTGCGATCGCAGCTACCACTAATAATAAACTTACCATCAGGGCTAAACGCGACAGAATTTACATGTCCTTCATGCCCGTGCCAAGGTTGACCGATGGGATTACCTTGTATGTCCCACAACTGCACTGTCGAATCACTACCACCACTGACAATAAACTTGCTATCAGAGCTAAAGGCGACGCAAATAATTTTCGCCTCATGTTTGTGCCAGGGTTGAGTGATGGTGTTACCTTGTAAATCCCACAAACAAACCGTTCCGTCAAAACCAACGCTGACAATAGAATCGCCATTTGGGCTAAAGGCGACGGAAATAACTCCTTCCTTGTGTCCGCGCCAAGGTTGATTAATGGCGTTACCTTGAAAATCCCACAAACACACTGTTCCGTCAAAACCAACACTGATAATGCAATCGCCATTTGGGCTAAAGGCGACGGAAATAACTCCTTCCTCATGTCCCTGCCACGGTTGAGCAATGAGATTACCTTGTAGATCCCATAAACACAAAATTCCGTCAATACTGCCACTAACAATAAACTTGCCATCAGGACTAAAAGCTAGACAATTAACCTCTTGCTCGTGCCCACACAAAAATTGAGCAGTAGGATTGCCAATGATATTCCACAAGCACACCGTAGAATCGCTACTGCCACTGGCAATAAACTTGCCATCAGCACTAAAGGCTACACAATTAACCTCTTGCTCATGTCCGCGCAATCTATTCGTCTCTGTGGGTGTGTTCATTGCCTCCTTTAAGCTTCCCAAAACAGGGGCTAGAAGCTGGTTTGGGTATTTCTCTAGATTCTCACCCATTGTTTGAATTGCCAGCACCAAACCCTCTAGCGGTTGGACAGGAAGTAAATTCAAAACCCTGGCGGATTGCTCGCGCAGTTTTAATTCAGTCAGTGCAAGGTTTAACTTTTGAATCTCTTGTTCCTGGCGATCGCGCCATCCAACACGAGCATTAATACATTGATTAGCTTGTTCACTTAAATAACCAAACGTTTGCTCTTTTAGTTCTTTATAAGTCTTTGTCTTCAGAACCCGGTTTGCAATATTTTCCCTTTCCCACAGCAAATCTAAGGTGTATGCCAGAAGTGGTAAATAATCATTTTGTTGGTGAAAATCATGAATAATTTGCTCAACTAATCCTTGTTCAAAAGTAACGCCATTTCTAGCAGCAGGTTCAGCGATCGCTAACTTTAGTTCTCCATCGCTCATTCTAGTGAGTATACGACTATAGCGATCGTGAATCTTTGCAAGTTGGGGATACTCACTAAATTTATCCAGAAAATCAGACCGCATTGTTAAAACAATTTTGACAGAGCTATCCTGTTGCTGGGAAAGTTGAAAGAGACTAGCAAAAAATTTATCACGTTCCGGCTTTTGAGTTTTCGTAAACAGTTCTTCAAATTGGTCAATAAAAATTAGAATGCACTGATAATCTTGTTTGAGTAATCTGACAATTTTAATTAGGGTATTTTCTCTTATTTCTCGAGCAATATCCGCTATTTGCGATTTTCTCCCATAAGTAGAAGCAAGACACTGATAAAGAGATTTAAAAGGATTTTTATCTGGGTGAAAACTTATATTAATTAACGAATTTTTATGAGATCCCAAATAAGGAATTAAACCTGCCCGAATCAATGATGATTTGCCAGTGTCTGATGCTCCTAAAAGCAAGAGGATATTATCTTGATTTAAGCGATCGCCCAGATTAGCAATCCACTTCTCCCGACCAAAAAATTTTTCGTTATCTTTAATTTCAAAAGTTTTTAATCCTAAGTAGGGAGAGCCTGTTTTGAGTGGACGGCAATGAATGTCCTCAAAATTACTGTCAGAAAAAAAGTCGTATTCAGAAATACATTGGACATTAAACCCAATATTTATATCGCCTTCATAACTGTTAACCATTTATATCTCCTTACCTTTGGACACCTCTGGCTAAATCTTTACTTCAGTTATAGTTCCTCGGCTAATCTTTGTAAGTAACTCAACAAAATTAATTACCGAAGAAAGGCAGAAGGCAGATATCTACCAATTTGGGCGACTAGAAGTCGCAGCTACACAGGCAAAGTCCACCTCCGTGGACTAATGAAAAAGTAAGAATCTTAACCCGCGCAGGCGGGTTTTGTCTGTATAGCCGCGACTTCTAGTCGCCAAGGCTAGTTTTAAATAGGTTTATTCAGCAAAATTACTTAAGTAAATTTCAAAAATATGTAGTAACTTTATCCTAAAACGCCAGAAATGACAAACGGGATGGAACTTTTTGATAACCTACACCTTGCTATGTTTAGCGGCAAAGGTGGAGTCGGAAAAACGACAATTTCCTGCACCTTTGCATGTCGTTGGGCGCAGAAATTTGCTAATGAGCAAATTCTTTTAATCTCAACCGATCCGGCTCACTCTCTTGGAGATGTCTTACAAGTTAGCGTTGATGACATTCCTCGTCCCATAGCAGAAATACCTAATCTACTAGTAAGGGCGTTGGATGCAAAGCGTCTGCTACAAGACTTTAAAGAACGTTATGGTCAGGTGTTAGAACTGTTAGTGGAGCGGGGTAGTTTTGTTGAAGGAGAAGACTTGTCTCCAGTTTGGGATTTAAATTGGCCTGGACTGGACGAGTTGATGGGCTTGTTAGAGATCCAACGCCTTTTTCAGGAGCAGCGGGTAGATCGAGTAGTAGTAGATATGGCTCCTAGCGGTCATACTCTGAACTTATTTGGATTGATGGATTTTTTAGACACTTTCCTCCACTCTCTCGAACTGTTTCAAGAAAAGCATCGGATTATTAGCAAGACCTTTGCTGGAAGTTACACACCCGATCGCGCTGACGATTTTTTGCAAACCCTGAAAGCTGAACTGTCGCAAGGTCGTCGTCTCCTTCAAGATCCTACCCATACAGCTTGTTTGTTAGTTGCGATCGCCGAACCAATGAGTTGGTTGGAATCAAAACGGTTCCTAGAAGCCTTACAAACTTTGCAGGTTCCTTGCGGAGGGTTGTTTGTTAACCAAGTCCTTGCCAGTGCGACTGACCCAGATCGTTACCAAGAACAACAACCGCTGATCGGTCAGTATACGGATCTTGCTAACGAAAAGCCGATTTTTATTGTGCCACAGCAAGATGAGGAGCCTTTAGGGATTCTAGCCCTCAGCCATCTCATCAACCAAATCCATGTTCCTCAGCTTGAACCGCTATCTCTTATCGATCTACTCCCAATTCAATGGCCTGAAAAAATTCCTCCCAGCTTTGGAGATTTTCTGACCAAAGGTCGTCGCCTGTTACTAATTGGCGGTAAGGGTGGAGTAGGCAAGACCACAGTAGCAGCTGCCATTGGTTGGGCTATGGCTCAACAACATCCCGATCGTAAAATTCGCATGGTTTCCATCGATCCAGCCCACTCGTTGGGTGATGCCTTTGGTCTAAGTTTAGGACACGAACCATATCAAATAACTGCCAATCTTCGAGGTCAGGAAGTAGATGGCGATCGCATTCTCGATCAATTCAGAGCCGATTACCTATGGGAACTGGCCCAAATGATGAGTGGCGAAACCCAAACAAGCGAAGCTATTGAAATGGCCTATGCTCCTGTTGCCTGGCGCAAAATTGTCGATCAAGCTTTACCAGGGATTGATGAAATGCTTTCCCTGTTAACAGTAATGGAATTGCTAGAGCAGCAAGAAGAAGACTTAATTATTTTAGACACTGCTCCTACAGGTCATCTGCTGCGTTTTCTAGAAATGCCAACTGCATTAGCAGACTGGCTAGGTTGGATTTTCAAACTCTGGATCAAGTATCAGAATGTCCTTGGTCGTACAGAGTTTATGGGGCGTTTACGAACTTTGCGACAGCGCGTAGTCAAAGCCCAAAAAGTGCTAAAAGACCCACAACAAGTAGAGTTCATTGGGGTTACGCTTAACCAGGCTAGCGTACTTGCCGAACAACAACGCTTGTTCAAATCTATGCAAGAAATAGGTGTGAGCCAGAATTACCTTGTTCTCAACCGCTTTACTTCTACAGCAACCATTAATTGCGATTTTCCAGGTTTGACAATGGTTCGCTTACCAATGCTTCCTCGCTCAGTTCAGCCTTTAGAACGCATCCAAGCAGCAGCCGGCTGTTTATTTTAACGGCTAATTAGACTAAATACTTTCATACCCAAAGAGAAATTTATTATGCATCGCACTCCAAACCGCAGACAAATTCAAGCCAAACTTAGCACCATGCCTCCTCAACGTTCTCAAGCAACAGCTTACTTAAATGCTTACAAAATGATGTTAGAGAAGGAGCGTTTAGAGGAGGAACTAGAGAAACTCGAAGCACGCCGACATCAGATTCAGCAGCGTCTTGCTATTTTAAATAGTCAAACGATTGCTGAAGGGGACATAAGCCATCAGCAAGTAAATACAAACTTGGAGGACAATACACCAAAATTCAAAACCTTAACATTGGAATACTAAGTAGTCCTTCACAAGAAAATCTCTTCCCTCCTAGTTTGACAAAACTGATTGAATGTAACTTTTTATATCTCTAATTGAAAGATTTTCTTCAATAGTTTTCACTAGAAGTTGATATCGCTGATCTTCGTCTTTCAATTGAGCGATGATACGGGCTTTGGTATATTCTAGTTGTCCTTGGCGCAAAATTTCTAGAACATCTTTAGGTAAATTTAGTAAAGGTAAGCGATGACTACGAAAACTGTCTGGAGTTAACTTACCTATTACTGAAAATATCTTTTCTACCATTTCCTATTGGTTACGAACAACGTTGTTCATAGTTTCTATTTTTTGCTTTTGGAGGTTAGCAATATGATTGAGTAGGGAAATAACTTCTCCTTGAGAGCATTCCAAGCGGATAGATATAAGTTTCAAAATAGCTTCAGTTTCCTCAACCGGATTTAAATCTTCCCGTTGCAAATTTTCGAGGAGGGTTCTAATAATCACCATAAAACTACCGATAAAACCATATTTTTCAGTATAAATACCAATGTAGCAAGCAGGTTTGCTGTTTTAAACTGCTTATGTAAAGGGTAACTCTTTACACAACTTTGTAACAAGATTAATTATCCTAATCTACGTAACTATATTTCTAAGTCATTGAGCCAGCACTATTACTCAGTTATAGAGACTTGATGTGTTATAAAACAGTTTTTATCCAGAAGACAAAACCTTTTTGGTGCAGGCTGTTTTTATCTGTAGTATCAAGTTGAGTATAGTCCAGACTCGAAAAATTTAGATATCACTCACTCAAGCCGTTAGGTAGATAAAAACTATATTTGAGGACTTTGGAAATGCCCCTAGATACTATCAAAACACCTGTGGTCTTTAGCAAAGAAAGATTGCGGGATGAACAAGGCTTCCCGCCGGAACACATTGAAGCTTTTCTAACAGTTGCTAAAGAAAAGGCGTGCGTTATTCTCACGCGTACTCCTGGTTCGTCGTGTGAAGGACCACTAGCTGAAGGCTATGCTGCAAAGAGTTTCCATATTAAAGCTAAATCTTGTAATTGGGGTGCAACCGCAGGTTTCCTTTGTCTTGATCCTTTTATGAACAAGAGCATAAAGGAAGGCGCATTGGATAACTTGAAGGAAAACTTCAAGTCTATGACAGAGAAGTACGAAGGTAAGACCGCAAATGCTATTCGGTTACAGATATCAGATACACGCCTCAATTGGCTAATTACAAATAAAAAACTTCAAGGCGGATATAGCCCTGATAAATCTTACTTCATTGCTACATCTAGTACTGGCGAAAAAGACAACTCAATCACTGTAGATTTTTTACTTGTTAGGGATCAGATATTTCCAGAATTGCTTATTTGGGATGTGTACTATGATGCTGGCAAACTCTACGGTTTGAACAGTCAGAAACCTACTAGTAAGGATCTTGCAATAGTTCAAGAAAACTTCTTGAAACATGACAAGGTAAAAAATAAAATAGCAGAGAAAAACCTGAGTCCAGAGGAAATTAATAAATACTTTAAAACATTCTGGGATAAGCTGGTCGTTGAAAGTGAAAAATGGCCACTCAATTTCACTAATAACAAAAAATACAATCATTATGTTCCAGCCTTTGCGGTGACAAATCCGCAATTAGAATACGATTTGGGTACAATGGAAGGGTACAAAAATGCCGTTACTGGAGACTATGATTTGTTCGCTGTTTGGCCAAAGATAGCAGACAAGTCTTTAGACAGTCGTGTAGCTGGAATGACTCTCAATACAACTAGCACAATGATTGGTGATGGTGAGAAGAAAAGCCGCATTGGGCAGGTTGTAGGTAATATTTCTGGACGTGTGTATGAAATTGCCCAGCAACTTAATGCCACAATTATGCAAAAGACTGTCGGTAGCAAGTCTGGTGTGTATGCAGTAAATCGCGTTTTCCATAGCGATGAGGCTGGGCGGCCTTACTTGAATGAAGTGGATGAAGCTGCTGTCTTTACTCCAGATGGTGAAATATTTATGGTTTCACCTGACAAAGATACTAAGCAAGCTTGGCAGCTTTCGAGTCTGATACGTACTTGCAAAAAGAAAGGCTATACAATATACGCTAATGTAGCCTGGATGAAGTTCCTTGATGATGATGTGAAAAATATGGTTACTTGGTCGGAGGCTGTTCCAGAAACACCTCAACCAGTTGCGGCCAAGAAATAACGTTAATTAGGTATTTGAGTGCGATCGCTTCTCTAGTGAAAAGCGATCGCTTTTTGCTTAATCGCTGTAATTTTCTAGAAAGTAGCTAGAAGAGTTGGAATTAGGTGTAAATTTCCATGAATGTGATGCAGCACCACCAAAAGTATTGACAGAAAAATCAGTAGATATAGTTTTGATAGTTTCTTCAGAAATACTGGGTTCTTTGAGAAATTCCGCCCACACTTGAAAAGTGTGATAATAAGTGCGGTATTTTTCGGAGGCGGAGCATCTCCGGCTCCGCTTCAATATTGAAGAACCATTAAAACTTGGTCTTCAATAATTATTTTAGGACGATGATCGGGTTTCTTTTTCTTTTGAGCGTCAGCTTTTACATTCCCCTTCCATTAGCTCAAAGGTTTTACGGCTTATTTTCCTAACTCCTCAAAAAATGCAACAACCGGGAGCAATAATAGTTGACATACACCTATCTTAGGATATAGTTTATTTAGGCTATATAGATTGATAGTTGACTGTTCTCAACAGCTTAAAAACCATGTTCCTACTGAGTATTATCTTTGTCAATTTATAGGCATACATTATTAAATTAAAAAGCAAGAGATTAAACTCATAAGTCTTTGTCCACCTGTTTGGATACAATTCGCTCTGGGATAGCAACCCTAGCTGTACCGCAGATATCGGATTGCTTTTTTTTGCGGCGATGACAGCAATATCAAAACTATTTTTATCATTGTTGCATTAAGTACATAGAAGCAAATTCAACTGATGCTAAACGAAAACATCGGAATTTCACTTGTAAGAGGTTAAAGCCAAATATTATGTATCGATCAGCAATATTGTCTAAAAATTTACTTTATAAATAGTCTCTAAAAGGAAATGTCTAGATGTCAAGTTGTTTATTGATTGTTCCCATTTCTATTGAATCGTTATACATAGACGGGAAAAATGGTTATCTTTCTGTAGAGCCAATGGCCAACTTTCGCAACCTTCCCTATTGCGATCGCAATCACAATTCTACTCCCGGACTACGGGAAAAAAAACCTAATGCTAGTGGGTTGGATATTCTTTCAGGAACTCCCTACATTAGTGAAAACATTGTCTCCCAACCTTTTCAAAATAGAAACTTATTATTATCACCGGGTATTCACTTACATTGGCAAATACCTAAAGCCTTGAGAACAGGGGAACATAAAAAAGAAGGCTTGAGTTTCCCCACAGTCCCCAACCGCTGGTTGGTAATTCGTCGGCGAGGAACAACTATTGAAGCACAATGGATTGTAGAAAGTGATTATCTCTGTCCTGTAATTTCTGACACTGAGAAGATAGAAAATACTCCTAAAAGTATTTGTATTCCCTACCCTACTAATCCCCAACAAGGACAATATCAACCATTTAGATATCTTGGACGAAAACTTTCACTAGCCGATTGGTTGCAAGATACAGCAAATCATGAATACTGGGGCGAATCTTTAACAGCAATTGGCTATGGTGAACCAGCCTTCGCTGCATTTTACCCCAATTGTTACAGTGTCTTTGGCTGTCATGACAATGCACCTGGTAACCTCAATTCTCACCTCAGTTATGAGGTTATTGGTTGGCATAGTGAGATAAAATTTGACTATATTAAAATATTAATATCAGAGTATTCCCCAGAAACTAAACTATCGCTCAAGGAATTTATTCAAGATAGAATTAATTGGGAAATAGATAAAAATGTAGCAGAAATTCCAACTAACTTGCAAACAATCTATTACGGGTGTCTGGAATTTCAACCCGAAAATGACCCACCCACTAAGGAAAATCAACCTGAACTTGACAGTGTGATTTTGGCAAATAGTGGTACAGAAGCAGTTTCTACCTATATTGCCCACCAAATTGCTGAGAATAATGAGAATCTCTCTAAGAGTGATATTGAAAATCAATTAGAGGCAATCCAATTGCTCAAATCTTTGCAACAAGAGCAAGATGACTTAAACCACAGGTTGCAAGAAGCCCGTCACGAAAAAGAATTTATTGCCCATTCATCAGGTATTGTTTGGACAATCGAAAAGATTGATAGCCAACAGGACGATTTATTAGAAAGTAAAAATTCAGAAAAAATTCTATTAGAACTGCCCGAAGAGATAGGAGATAAGTTAAAAGACCTCAATCAGCTGCAAGAAAATTGCAACATTATACAATATAAACTGGAATCACAACGACAACAAATTTTTGCTGATTGGTATAAATATTTGATTTGTCTTTATCCTCTTTTAGACGAGCTAAAAAAGTATCCGCGTCCTGAATTAGTAAGATATTTTATCAATTCAGAAGTTGAATTCTTACAAAGCAAACAAGATGAATATGAAAATATTAAAACTAGCCTTGACCTTTGTTCTAACAATTTAAATAATTACTTATATCAATTAAATCAACGTCTAAAAGTAACCGCAGAGCAAAAATCAGACGCAAAATCGCCACAATATCAGCTAAAACCTTTTCCTGCCCCTCGCTACTGGCAGCCTAATGAACCAGTTGTGATGGTGGTTTTTAAGTCAGAAGCAAAGAAAAATACTGAGTCCAAAGAGACTACTTCTGAAAATTTTCTCAACTGCTTTATCCTAGAGCTAGAAGATAACAAAATAGGGAAAGCCTTATTCAATGAAAATTTAGTATCACAATTGCGGGAAAGGATCAAAAAGCAACCTCATCTGACAAATCAGTTTATTCGCGTGTGGCGATCGCAACCTTGGCAACCCTTTTTATTAGAATGGGAAGTTCAAGTTACTGGTATCCGAGATCAGAATAACTATTTAAATAATTTCCTAGAACAGTATTACGAAGCCGATAAAAATGATATTGACTTCCAATTGCAAGACTATTATTTAACATCCGGTCGAGAAGGACAAAAAGATGTTTACACTGGTCGTAGTTTTTTGAGCGATTATGCCGCCGACCAACACAAACAACAAATTGAAGCATTTTTTATGCAGACAAATTGCTTTCAAAAATTTTGCAAGGAACAGGCGATCGCACTTAACCCTGGTTGCCTAAAACAAAATTTAGACAGATTGAAAAACTCGATTACCACCGATTTATCTATCGAGAACACACAAAAGCAGTTTTTCTTGCAATTACTCGACATCTACGAAAATTTTAATCATCTCCAATGTCTCTCTCAATGTCTGAATGGTTTTAATCAAGCCTTACTCGGTCGCAAACAAACTCTCCAGCTTATAATTGACGATCCCATAGGTTTTGAAAAGGATCAACCCTTTGTTAATTTAGTCCGCGCTGCCGTCCAAAATAGTATTACCAGCGCCCCCCAACCCCTGAACTTCTTCAATCCTATTCGCTCAGGATCACTAAAGATTTTACGTTTGCGGTTAGTAGATACCTTTGGTCGTGTTCGCGATTTAAACTGGGAAAAAACCTTAACACCAGACTATCTTAAAGCCAACAAAGACAACGCCGTTAATTTACCACCTCGTCTGGTTCAACCTGCTCGAATTCACTTGCGCTGGCTTTCAGGAAATCACAAACATACACAAGAAGAAGCAGGATCACATCCAAACCTCAATCCGATTTGCGGTTGGCTCTTACCCGATCGCCTTGATAATACTTTAGAAATCTACAACACAGAGGGGAAATCTCTCGGTGAACTAGAAATACACAAAGCAGGTTCACAACGGTGGCGGCCTGCTCCTGCTAGTAAATTTGCAGTCTCATCCGTTGATCAGATTCCTAACCCACACCTCAAACGAGTAGTGAGTTATCTCAATAACAGTGACGATGAGTTTTTAGAAGATTTTGTGCGATCGCTTATTCAAGCCTGTGAGCAAATTAATCCAGCTACTAGCAATAGTAATTCTTCCTTAGCCTTGATCATGGGTCAACCAATTGCAGTTACGAGAATATCTCTCAATTTACAAATTCAGGGTTCACCATCCATTAACCAAGATTGGGCAATTTTTAAACGGGACATACAAAGGTTTCAGAATAGCTCCAGGGAACTGTTTCAACGAGAAACCAATAATTTTACCAATGTTCAGTTTCCTATCTTCTTAGGTAATAGCCAACGACTCAGCGATGGTTTAGTAGGATACTGGCAAGAAATCCATGATCAGGAAGAAATAGTCCTCAGTCCAAAAGTCTACATTCCTATTAGTTCATCTTCTGATAAGAACAAACAAAACTCAAAAATTATTCAACAACAAAAAGCTTGGTATCAAGCAATACAATCAGAGCCATTATTTTTCACTGCTTTGATTGATCCTCGTGGTAGCCTTCAAGCCAGATCCAAAATTTTACCCAACAAATCTATATCCATGCCTACCGAGCATTATGTTAATACATTAAACAATCTTGCCATCACTTTTTTAGTTGCTCCCATTCTTTCTGGAAATAAAATCAGCATTCCTGTAGCCGATGTAACAGACTATAGTTGGTCTTGGTTAGAACAAGAAGAATCAAAGCAATGGCTAGAAACTTTTGAGATTGGTCAAATTCAGCGTGATTCTTTTATTCAACATTTTAATAGTATTATACAAAACATTTCAGGGGAGGAACTTTGGGAATACCTATGTCAAAAAGAAGTTGGCTGGTTAAAAACAGATAATGATGCTATAAAACATTGGATAGTACCTCAACAAAAACGAACTATTAAACAGTTAAAGGAACCATATCGTCAGATTCAAAGTAAAATTGATATTTTGTTAAATACTCTTGCCGAGAAAGTTCGTCCTACCACAGTTGAGGCAACATTTTTACCTCAAGAAATCTATGAGGGTTGGCTGAAACTTAACCCTATATCATCTCATTAATTATTAAATTATCTGAAAGAGGAAATTTTATGTCTGAGTATAATTGGCAAGAAAGTTTGGATTTTCGCTTTTACGATTTTTACGAACGCAACGATGTAGACCTGATTTACATTGACGAAGAAAATCCCTCCAGCATCGCTTTAAATTTTGAGATCCGCAATAAATCTGGTATTGAACTGGTATTAGAGCCTTATAATCAAGGTTCTAAAGTAGAATCTAAAAATCAAGATACAAAAACCCAACAGAAGACCACAACTACCAATGCCCAGGAAAATACTTTAGCAGAAAACGAAGTAATTGTTTCTAAGGATAACTTCCATATAGAAATTAGATTTCGTCCTGGCACGCTTTCCGCAGCATCTCTAGTACAAATAGACTTGAGCGAAGCCAGTAAAGAAGAATGGTTGATGAGCCGTCCTTTGTTTCATAATAATAAAGAAGTTTCCTTATATTTCTTGAAATGTGGTAGACCTCTGAAACTAGTAGACTCAGATAAAACTACTTTAACTTTACGGGGCTTTGCCGCTAACAGTGCTGGTGGTTCACGGGGTACAAATGTCATCATTAACTACAACCAATTTCATCCCCAAAACGACACAATTCCCATTGCTGGAACTAAAGTTCTCAACTTAACCATTCTTGGTCATCGTGGTCAACGCAAAGCTCCCCTAGCAATTTGTTTCGCCAACCAAAACACTATTTTAAATAATGGGGAAAAAGCAGATGATATTGAACTGCAAATTACTAACATTAGTAGTGAGCCAATCGCTTTGTCTCCCAAATCTGAATTGATGATTGAAATTGATGCTCAAGCGGAAGGTAAACCAGAACCTTGGGCAGTGGCTAAAAAAGATGAAGCCGCTAATTTTAATATAACTATTAAAAAACGAGAAATTAAGGAATCTACTAATAAATGTTGGTGTTGGAATGTAGATTCTTCAATAATTGATAAAAACACTGAAGAGCCACGATTTACCTTTAGAAATATTTACAGACAGCTTGGCTCAGAACAGGATATAAAATCCACTGTCGTTAAAAGTACAAAGGAATTAGAACTGCCAAAAAACTTAGAAGAAGATGTTATTCAGTTTAGAACAGACAGCACGCAAACCCAAGTAGCTTATCCAGGAACAGTATGGAAAAATAGCACTGGCTATAGCTTGTGTTTTCAAGAAGATGGCAATCTCGTTCTCTACAACAGCAATAATAGACCTCTTTGGGCAAGTGATACGTATCAATTTGAACGTCGAGCAGATACGTTAAAATTTCATCCTATTGGTAATCTCGTACTT
Organism: Nostoc sp. UHCC 0251; assembly: GCF_034932245.1. Taxonomy (NCBI): domain Bacteria; kingdom Bacillati; phylum Cyanobacteriota; class Cyanophyceae; order Nostocales; family Nostocaceae; genus Nostoc; species Nostoc sp. UHCC 0251. Next base: position 14,922 of record NZ_JAYGHD010000020.1, on the reverse strand, counting down.
TATCAAAAGGGTGAACCCATCTGGTCTACTCAAACACAAAAAAGCCCGAAAGGTTCTCAAGTGTACTTAGAGCTTCAGATAAATGGTAACTTTGTTATCTATGAGAAAAAAAATGAGAAAGAAAATCCATCTCAGTTTCTTTTTGAAACTAAGACTAACGATGGTGTAGTGGGTAACTTAGCTGCTGCACAAGGATGGAAAAAATCATCAATAGATACGGATGATTCTTCTCATAAGACAGAAACACCTGTAGTTTTAGAGTCAGATTATTCTTTTCCTAGCAATGAGGATTTGATTTTTGTGTTATCTAATGTCAAATCTTCACTACCATCTGGTCAGGGGCAAATTCGTGTTTACTACAAGGACATTCCCGGATATGCAGATGGTTATCAGATTCTCAATCTTTATAAAACTCATTTGATTGAACGGAATAAAAAAATAGGAATTGGAAAAATTCCAGATCCTAATACAGAATTGGATGTTAAAGGAAGTATATCTGCAACGCAAAATTTAAAAATAGGAGGAGAAATATCATCTAAAACTGTTGTTGCAGAATCTTTGGTCGGACAGGGTGCTGCGGTAAAAGGCATGATTGTGATGTGGTATGGCGAGTCCAATAACGTCCCTAAAGGGTGGGCAATTTGTGATGGTAATAATGGTACTCCTGACCTCAGAGATCGTTTTGTGATTGGAGCAGGAAATAACCAAAAAGGATTTACAGGTGGAAGTTCATCTGTCATTCTTACCATCGATAATATGCCTTCCCACAAACACAGTGGAATAACAAACGAGAGCGGAAGGCACAATCATAAATACAACACAGCAGTGCTAAGTCAACAAGATCATGATAAAGATGATGAGCTCTGGAGTTGGAAATATGAGGATAAATATACTGAGCATGGGGGTGAACATCAACATAGCTTTGAAACAGACGAGCGAGGCAATGGACAATCATTTGATATTTTACCCCCCTATATTGCTTTGTTCTTCATTATGAAACTCTAAGAGAAAAGTAGAAAAAAGAAACAAAGAGAAAAAGAAGGAGATAGAAAAAGTGTACGAACGAGAAGGAAAGGCAAAGAAGCCGCAAAGTGAAAACAAAAGAGTAAGCGAAATAATTCGGAGAGTGGAAGCGGAAGGGAGCGAGCCAACCACAGAGGTAGAGGTAACTATAATCACCCATAAGAAAGAAGGATATCTTAATGGTGGTCCGTTAAACATAGTGAAGACTAAGATCCTGAACGAAGCGAAGCTGAGTTATGGTGAAAAGATAGAGGTGGTGGAAAGGGAAGTAATTCTGACAGAAAAGAACATGAAGGATGCTGGGAATTATGCAATAAAGCAATATATAGATAGTAAAGAATTTGTGTGGGAAAGAAGGACAATCCTCTTCCTAGAGGCGAACCTGACCTATTCGGGGGCAACGCAATTCCCGTGGAAAGTGACCGATCTACCAGATACGGAAAATTACCTGATATTGTTTTTCACTAGCACGTATGGATGGGACGAGGAAGGAAAAGGAAAGGTAACACATCTCGCTGGTGATAAAGGCACGTTACCAACAGAGCAACAATTAGAGTTGAAGAAAGTAGTGGCAAAGAAAGAAGTCCTGGGAGTGAAGGAAGTACCAGAGTGGATTAATCACTACTCGAAAGTAAAACAAAAGATAAACGCATGGTTGGAATATTGAAACTCCTAATTTTCCGCATCCCTAGAAGAAAGCAAAGTTAGCCCTGTTGAAGACCTGGGCGCACGTATTCAAGAGTATGCACCAAAAGGATATATCATTTTGGTCAATAAAGGTTGGCGTGATGCTCTAGCAGGACACGCTAGTCGTGCGCTACTTGCAGATAGCGAAAAAATCTAGATCCTGTTTTAATCACATTTTTGAATCATGGAAGTGACTTTTAATAGTCATTTCCATGATCCTTCAAGAGAATTTCTTAATTTAACAATTATCCTGATTGCTTCCTGGCATCAATCCTAAATCTAAAATTAAATGACCAGTAACGATAAAAGTATTATTCTGGGTGCTGTAGCCGAAATAGACTTAAAGGGGGAGCAAACACCACTTTTATTGATGTTCGACTCAAACAACAAAATTTTTTTGGTAATTGGTTCTCACAGATTTGAGTTTTCTGAACTTCCCAAAGGATTTAAAGCGAGTTACAAAAATGTCAATGGCACAGCCTTTAATATTAGTGAAGTTTTAAGTGAACTTATTCCTAGTCTTGCCGATGAGCTACCAAGGGATATTCCTGTCAAACTAGAACAGGTGCTTATCGCTTACCAAAAACATGATAGTTCTGATGCCTCAACTAAGCCCACCTCAAATAAGCTAGAACCACCCAAAGATAAATCTAACCTCATCTTTTCTACTCGGCTTGGTTTTGATATTAACCTTCGTGAACTTCCCCTCCTCGGCGACAAGATTCCTCAAGAGATAGATTTTAAACTGAAAAGTTTTCAAATCCTCTATGCCTCCCAAGATATTGATCAGAAATCTATTGAGCCTTTTGCTGAAGATATTAAAATTAACCTGGATCGTTCATCAGCAGATGATGAAGTTATCCTACCTTCAGGATTAAACTTATTTGCTGAACTGCAAATTGGTAAAGATAGTGAGTTTTTGTTCTTACCTCTCAGCCGCCCCAAGAAAAAAACAACTTCTCAATCTCCACAAGAACTATCTGAAAAAGAAAAAATTCCTACTCCTCCATCTCCCAAAACAACAGCTAAGAAATCCACCAGCCTATCTACAAATTTTGATTCAGAACAAATTGAACTCTGGTTGGAACTGAATAAAGTACTTGGGCCAATCAGCTTTCAAAAAATTGGTATCCAATACCGCCCAAAAGAGTCAGAACTATGGTTTTTTCTCAATGCCAGTCTTTCAATTGGAGGGCTAACTTTTGCTTGCAATAATTTGGGTGTAGGCTCATCCTTGAGCGAATTTAAACCTAAATTTCGTCTTGATGGTATTGCTATTCATTATCGGGGTAGTGATGCTGTACAAATTGGTGGTGCTTTCCTCCGCAAAGTGCGCCCTCAATTAGACGACAAAGGACAACAAAAAACCGATAATCAGGGGAATCCATTATTCTATGAAGAATATAGCGGTGCAGCTATTATTGGTACTAAAATCAAAGACAAAAAAATCACTCTTACCGCTATTGGTTCATATACAGAAATAGATGGTCAAGCCTCATTATTCATCTTTGCATTACTTGATTATCCCCTTGGAGGCCCCCCTGCCTTTTTTGTTACAGGTTTAGCAGCAGGTTTTGGTTACAATCGTTCCCTTAAAGTCCCTGAAAAGGTAGAAGATGTTGCCAACTTTCCCCTAGTGCGGTTAGCGATGGGTGAACCACCTCCTAAATCTGGTGAAAAAGGCGGGGAAATTGACCTGCTGAGTGTTATGAATGACCTTGGCCCTTATATTCCCCCAGCCCGTGATGAAATGTTCTTCGCTGTTGGGGTGAAATTTACCTCTTTCAAGATCGTTGATGCTTTTGTCTTACTGATAGTCAAACTTGGTAAAAAACTAGAAATTCATATTCTCGGACTAGCAACACTTACTGCACCACCAGCTATTAGTGATGATATTGAACCTGTAGCAGAAGCACGTTTAGCACTGAAAGCTGTTTTTATTCCTGACGATGGCATTCTCAAAATTGAAGCAGTATTAACTGAAGGTTCTTATATTTTTTCTAAAAAATGTTATCTCAGTGGCGGCTTTGCTTTCTATACTTGGTTTTCAGGAGAGCATGAAGGTGATTTTGTTCTCAGTCTAGGCGGATATCACCCTGAATTTAAAATTCCCGATCATTATCCTCGTGTTCCTCGTGTCCAATTAAGTTGGCAACTGAATGATTATCTTTCTATCAAAGGCTCTACTTACTTTGCCCTAACTCCTTCAGCCTTGATGGTAGGTGGAGAGTTAGAAGCTTCTTATCGAAAAGATAATGTACAGGCTTGTTTTAAGATCGAAGCTAATTTTTTGGTGGCATGGCAACCATTTTTTTACATGGCAGATATTTCAGTGGAAATCAGAGCCTCTGCTGAAATTAACCTTTTGTTAACTAAAACAACAATTTCCGTAAATGTGGGAGCTAGTTTGTCAATTTGGGGTCCACCATTTGCTGGACGCGCCGAATTTAAAATAGCTGGAATCAGCGTTAGTATTGCATTTGGTGATGGTAATGCTCCTAGACCGAAATGCTTAGATTGGAATGAATTCCAGAAATCTGTACTGCCTGCAAAATCAGAAGTTTGTAGTATTTCTATTTCTGATGGTCTGATTAATAAGATAAAGCAAGAAGAAAAAGAAACTTGGATCGTTAATGCTAAAGAATTGGTGCTTGTAGCTCAATCAGCAATTCCATCATCAGGGGTAGAAATTGCAGATATTCAAGAAAATTTCATATCTGATATTTCACATCGGAATACAGAGATTGGTATTCGTCCAATGGGAGTAAGAGCAAAAGAGTTTAAGGCAACTTTTAAAATTACGATTATTAGAGATAAAAAACCTGTCAACCAAGATTTTAAATATCAAGCAATTTATAAAAATGTTCCTGCTGCTGTTTGGAAACCCAATAATGGTTCAATTTCTTATTTACCACCAGGACAAGATGAAGAAAAGTTGGTAAAAAAGGCTCTTTCAGGTTTTGAAATCCGTCCTGAGAAATCAGTTGAACCAAGTAAGAGTCAAGAAATTGAGGTAGAAAAGCTATTGTCGGAAAAATCTTTTCCTGGAAGTGACTATAATTGGAGTTCAACTCTTATTTCTCAAGCTGAGAATGGTGCAAAAAATAACTCTGCAAATGAAATGATATGTGAAAATACTATTGCAAAACTTACAGAAGCATTAAATAATAAAGCGAATCACCAACGTCGTCAAAATTTACTCAATAGTCTAGGATTTCAGGGTCAAAAACCGGAGACAAGTATTAGTGAATCTTTTGCTGAAGATTTGTTTGATAATCCAATTTTAGTGTCTCGTATATAGTGTATTTTTATTAATTTAATAGCTCACATATTTTTCATATCATGACTCAAGAAACTTCCACTGTTCAATTTATTGAAAACCACCTTCCAGCTTTGTCTGCTGGTGAATATAATCTGAAAATTTCCCAAGTTCTGGAAATCAATAATCAGATTAAGGAAACTTACGAACAAAGTAAAAAGTTTTATATTGCTAGTGAACGCTTTACATTACCCTTGCAAAGTGTTCATTCAGTGTTTCCCCCTGAAAGTACTACTGGTGATTATGATACGTCTTTACCACATATTGTGTTAAATCGGAGTACACTACCTTGGGAGCGTAATGCTGAGAGCGATCGCACCGTCCCTTGGTTGGCTTTACTTTTATTTCACGAAGAGGATAAGCTAGAAAATACCGAAAAATTAGATTTAACGGCTGCACGTAGCGATTCGAGATTGAAGTTTAGCGATCGCTTTCCTGCTGAACCACAAGAACAAAATGAGCAAATCACAATTATTAAAATTCCAGATTATCTTCTACTTAGTATCATTCCCACTGCTAATGAACTAAAATTACTGGCTCATGTTCGCCACGTCAAGCAAATTCGTGGTTCGGAAGTAGAAGAAACTGAACTCGCAGTTGTAATTGGTAACCGACTACCTAAACCCGGTCGTAATATTGTTCATCTTATCTCTTTAGAAAACTATTTTCAATCCCAGTCTTCCCATCCTTCTCCCTATTTTATCTCTCTGAAAACATGGGAGTTTCAATGTCAGGGTTATTCATCTGAATCTTCCCATAGATTTAAACAATCGTTGACTAATTTAACCAGTGATAAACAGGGAAATACCCTACGACTACCCCAAAAAGTGGTAAACGAGGATGCTGAAAAATATCTTTCTCAGGGATATGTTCCCCTTCACCACCACCTCCGCAACAGTGAAAATACTATTTCTTGGTATCGTGGCCCTTTACTTCCTGGCCCCAACTCTATCACTTTACCCTCCACAATTTTTCCTGCTCAAACAGCAGATCGCTTACTGCGATATTTGACTGAAATAGATATGTTTGATGTTTCCTATGCTGCGGCTTATCAACTGGGTAAATTATTAGCTTTGCAAGATAAAACTTTCTCTATAAATCTCTATAATTGGAAACGACAGCAAGCTAAAAGTCAACAGAATTCCATCTCCCAGCATTTAGCTGTGTTATTTGATAATTTCACCGATTCTCAGACCAAAATGGATTTAGTTCCAGAAAAGGTCAAAGCATGGTTTGCGGAAATCGCTCTACTGAAAAACCTTCCCTTTAATTATCTTGTTCCAGATCCCTTGATACTTCCTCAAGAGTCAATTCGATTTTTCTGGGTGGATAATACATGGTTAGAATGTTTAAGTCATGGGGCATTAGCATTAGGGGAAAAAAGTACATCTACTCAAGCTGAAAAACAACGGTATATAGCCAATAAAGAAAAGGCTTTTGGCCAAGTATTTCAACGAGTAGTCACAGGTTTTTTACTGCGTTCTGCTGTCGTTTCAGAATTTCCTGCTCTCAACGTCAAAGGTTTTGGTAAAAATCGACAACAGCAGTTAAATGTATTAAGAAAAGATAATTTATCAGATACAGTTTTAATGTACTTGTTTGAGGGTGAGGTGCGCTCAGTTAACCTCAGCCTGGGAGCAGAAATTTTACATTTTGGATTGGGACGTTCCCAGGAAAATTTGGTGAAAGCTATTCGCCATGAAGCAGGAAAGGAAGTTTTTTTGAATGAAAAATCTTGGAAAAATCGAGTTTGCAACATTCTCAATATTGCAGAACTTTCTCAGCAGCTTTTACTGAAAGAACTTAATGCTTCTAATTTTAGTTTGGCAATGGTGGAAAGTAGTCCACAAGTTATTTTTAGTCTGGCTGATGAAGCAAAATAAAAAGCTCTTACTTTGAAAAAAAGATAAGAGCTTTATGAGAAAACACAGGATTTGAGGATTTCTTACTTCTTACTTAGCCTTTTCCTAAGGTTCTGGTACAGGTGGTTTTTCAGGATTCGAATCTTTAGTAGCTGCTGGTAGAGCGGCAACGGGAGTCATGGCTTGTAAGGCAGATAGAAAAGCCTTTTGCACTTCTGGATTTTCACCTGTTTCACTCTTAGTAAAGCCGCTAGAAATACCAAAGATTAAACCTTTGAGTTTGAAAAAATCATTTTTTTCATTTTTTTCATCTTTTTTACCTTTTCCATCTCCGGTATTATCATTCTTCCAGTTTACTGAAGCCACAAATACATATTTTGTTGGAGCTTGTTGAGCTTCTGGAATTTTTTGTCCTACTTTGTCTTCTGTTGGAGGCTGTTCGTATTGCAATGCCTCGATTCTCATGTCAGCATCAGCAACTTTATCAAGTACTGTTTTTAACAGGGGAGTATCAATTTTTGCTAACGTATCCGTTGGCTTTTCTTCTATACCTAAATCTTTACATATTGAGTTAATAGCATCACCAAACTTTCCAAGTTCTATAGGTTTGTCTAGTGCTAGCTTTAAACCTTGCTTTTTTATTTGATTAATAGGAGTGCTAGGAATTAAATTAACTCGATTTCCATTAAGTTCAATAACTGCACCAACATAGATATCTTTTTCTTGCTGTGTCATGTTTCTTCCTAAAAATTGATAATTTTGAAAATGTCATTAAGTTGATCTTTGTTTTATATCTGTGGCAAACTGCAAGCCCTAAATAGACAATACAAAACAAAGGAAGAGAACGGTATGATGGTACAAATTCTCTCGCAAATTTGCTCATTTGAAGCTGTTATTGCCTTTTTTTGGTTTATTGTCCAGAAAACCAGAAATTTTTAGCTTGTGCAACTTCTGCGTCATTCACACCACTTTGGTCTTTTATCTTTCCGTCATAGTAGAAATCGACGAACTTTGTTTTATCATTTCTCCAAACGTTGACATACCACGAGCCATTATTTGTAGAAGTGAATGGTAGCCTTTCTCGATCAATCAATGGTTTCTTTTTTTGTGGTTGGTTGTTAGAATCCATTTTTTACTTTTGTTGAGTTGAATTTCTACGAAAAGTTTTTGAAGATTGCATATATAGTTGCATATATTGCCAACCCTCAAATAACAACATTAATGCAATCAACCTGCTTTACACGTCAGTAAAAACACTAAAAATTAAATTATTTCAGCTTAATAAGTTCGTAATTGTATTAATTAACTCTTCTGGTGCTGCTTCTAAGTCAATTGTTTGTAGATGTCCAGATGCTGCTAATTCTTTAGCGCGTTCATCAGTGGCATCTCCATGCAAAGCAGAAGCAAGTTTATCTGCTGTTCTCCCACTACCAGCAATCACCATCACTAACCGTTCAGCAATGACGCTATTTAAGACATCAATAAAGCTAATCTCGCCACCATTAATTAGGACTGTAAGGGAGGGTGCGCCACTAGCTAAAACAGTTGCTACCTTTACTATCCAGGGAGATTCGTCACCCCAATTACTGCCAGGAATTAGCACAAAATGAGTATGATGCGGCTCCAAAGCTGTGGCATCATCACTCAGGATATGGGTTTGATCGGGTAGAATTACTTTTGCCGTGGGCGCTACACCAATTAGCGGAAACTTGCCATTGATTTGGCTACGGGCATTACCTATCAATCGCATCACTCCCGCATCAGTACCACCATCTACTACATAAGCCCCTAAGCTTTGGGCTATTGGGGCTAAGACTTCCACAAATAGGCTTTGAATACGCAAAAAGTCGGCTTCGCTAATCTGACTAGCGCCCCCTACAATCACTAAAACGGGACGGGAATTACTTAGCCCTAATTGCTCTAGCGCCTTCGCTAAGTCTGCGCTTTCAGATACCGTAACTCCTACTGCTGCTTGCTTGGGATTTAAATTTAGCCTAAAAAAATTTACCATTTATTCAAAGTAGAAGTTGCAATAATTTAAGTATCTTACGTAAGAAATTTCAGTTTGATGTCCATTCTGCAATTCACAATCTTTATAACAAAATGTATTTAAATTGACCCTAATTTCAGTTACATAGTAAAAATAACCAACTTTTTAGAGAATGAGTAGAGGCATAGCAAAATCCGTCAAACTATTTCTGTTAATAGGTTTATCTCTGTTAATCAACGCTTGTCTAGTGCTAGTTCAGGATCGCCTCTAACGTGATAAATGCCAAAAACTATACATTAATCTAAAAAATCAGTATGTAAATTCTTGACAAAGTATAGTGTATCGCTTTTAATTGGTAACAACTTATGCTTAGTCTTTAAGTAAAATAACCTTAAATCCACCGTGAATAACAGCAGGAACTTTACTCAGTCCCAGGCTGGATTGTTCCTTTTGTTAGGAACTGTAATCCCAATAGCTGTAGTATCGATATTGGCTAGCAATGCTTGCATAGCACAAATTATACCTGACACTACGTTGGGAAATGAAAGCTCCCGTGTTACGACTGGTGTCAACGTTAAAGAACATGGCGCTGACTTAATTGAAGGTGGTGCCCAACGGGGAAGCAGTCTATTCCACAGTTTTGCAGAATTTAATGTCAACAATGGGCAACGGCTATATTTTGCCAACCCTATGGGCATTGGTAATATTTTTAGTCGAGTTACTGGCAGTAACACCTCTAATATTTTGGGCACTTTGGGCGTAAATGGTGCAGCTAATCTATTTTTGCTCAATCCCAATGGCATTATTTTTGGGCCAAATGCCCAGCTAGATATTCAGGGTTCATTCCTGGCTACCACAGCCAACAGTTTTCAGTTTTCTGATGGTAGTGAATTTAGTGCTAGTAATCCCCAAGCGCCGCCACTGTTAACAATGAGTGTACCTGTGGGTGTGCAATATGGTTTACAGCAAACGGTAAGTATTACTAATCAAGGAAATTTGGTAACAGGAAAGGATTTGACGCTGAGTGCAGGAAATCTGGATTTACAGGGAACACTCCAGGCTGGTGGTGATTTAATCTTACAGGCGCAGGATACTTTAACAGTAAGAGATAGTTCAAGTAATCCCTTCATTGCGGTTGCGGGTGGGAATTTGCTGGCGCAGGGTAATCAGAAGGTAGATATTTTTGCCTTAAATAACCCCAATAGTGGCTTTTTCTCTGGTGGCAATATGGTGTTGCAGTCTGAAAATACCATTGGCGGCGATGCACATTACTGGGCTGGGGGTAATTTTAGAATCGAACAGTTGAATGGCAATTTAGGTAATCTGTTTAGTCCTTATGATCCGGTAATTCGCGCTAGTGGGGATGTGAGTTTTGATAGTTATGAAGGCGCATCTTTGCACATCCTGGCGGGTGGGAGTGTCAATATTTCGGGTGACGTTACAATCACTGGTGTAGACAGCACAAGCAATTCTATTGAAGAAACCGTCACGCTGTCGGATGGAAAAACACTAGATATTGATGGTAGCGCTACACCAACACTCGATATCAGAGCAGGGGTAAATTCCAATTATATTGGAACTCCAGAATTTACACCCAATCTGCCGATTGAATTCAATGGGCAAAATCTTAATATAACTAACGAACCAACAAATGCAAATATTACCATCCAAGGTAGTATTTATAATCTTTCAGGCTATGAATCTAACAGTGGACAGATACTTATAACTAATCAGTATAATCCCAATAAATTGCTGGGTAATATTACAACAGGAGAAATCCTTACTTATGGTGATGTCACCCTTGATTCGCGGTATGATATTACAACTAACGGGGCAATTGATACTACTAATACTGATTTTTTTGGACAAAACAACACAGCAGGTAATATTAGACTGTTGGCAAATCAGAATATATTGATTTCTGGCGATCTGTTATCTAGCTTTTATGATACAACAAATAATGATTCAGGGTATTCAGGATCTATCGTAATTAATGCTCCTGGTCAAATATCTCTTCTCAACGGCAGCAAGATAAAAAGTGAGGGAAATTTTGGCTATATTGATATTAATGCAGACAGTTTGTATCTGGAACATGCTTCTGAAATAAATACTGACAATAGTTCAGAATCTTCAGGCTCTTCAGGATATATCACAATTAATGCTAGTAAACAAATATCCGTCCTCAACGATAGTAAGATATCTAGTAATGGAAATTTTGGCAATATCAATATTAAGACAGACAGTTTGTATCTGGATCATTCTTCTGAAATAAATACTGATAATAGTTCAGGGTATGCAGGAGATATCACAATTAATGCTAGTAAACAAATATCCGTCCTCAACGATAGTAAGATATCTAGTCAAGGAGACTTGGGCATTATTATAATTAATACAAACAGTTTGTCTCTAAATCAGAACTCTGAAATCAATACTACTAATGATAATGGTTTAGGGTATGCAGGATATATCAGTATTGATGCTAGTGACCAAATATCCATTCTCAACAACAGTAAGATATCTAGTAATGGAAATTATGGCTATATTGACATCACCACAAGTAACTTATCTCTGACTAATGGCGCTCAGATTAGCTCCAGTCTGGGTAGCGCAGGAAACCAAGTCGGCTATATTGACATTAAGGCAAAGGATACCGTCTTGCTTCAGGGCAATTCGACACTAGGGGATACAGCAACTAATCAGACTGGTATTTTCACTGAGATTAAGGCAGGGGGTAAATTACCTGAAGATCGTGGCAAAGGAAACATTACCCTGAAAACAGGTAAGCTAATAATCAATGATGGCGCTCGCTTGTCGGCAGATACCTATGGGAATGGTAATGCAGGCGATATCGAAGTCAATGCACAACAGATTGACTTAAGTAATCAAGGACGAATTATCAGCGTTGTTAGAGAGAAAGCGGATGGTAATAGTGGAAATATTAAACTGAATAGTCGTACTCTTTCTATCACAGATGATGCACGCATCTCTGTGAGCAATCTAGGCACAGGTAATGCTGGCAATATCACAATTAATGCTCTCAACTCAATGTTTCTGGAACGAAAGGGTCGGATTTCTAGTAGTGTCAGAAGCACAGCAACAGGCAAAGGTGGAAATATTAATATTGACACTAACTTCTTGACTGCTGACGGAGGAATAATAGAATCTCAGAATCAAGGTCAAGGAGATGGTGGCAACATTGCCATTAAAACACAGAATTTGCTACTCCGTCGCCAAAGCAAAATTTCTGCTACCGCAGGTTCGACAACTAATCCAGGTAATGGGGGTAGGATCACGATTGATGCCAAGGATGGATTTGTTATAGCAGTGCCATCAGAAGATAGCGATATTATTGCCAATGCCTTTGGCGGTAAGGGTGGCAGGATTGAGATTAATGCCAACCGCATTCTAGGATTTCAAAACCGAGAAAAGTTGAGTTCAGAACAACTGAGGAAGCTTGACAAAAATAGCATCAGCGAGATCAGCGCCAGCTCCGATGTGGGTCAAAATGGAGAAGTATCGCTTAAGACTCTCAGTATTGACCCTAGTCAGGGACTTGTCGCACTGCCGACAAATCTAGTAGACCCCTCTAGATTAATTTCCCAAGGCTGTGGTAGCAACAGTAGCGTCGCTAAGGGGCAAAGTGAATTTGTGATTACTGGACGTGGCGGACTACCGCCCAGTCCTGATGATACCCTCAGGCCTGGGGCTATTTTACCTGAATGGGTAGTAAATAATACTGTTAATTATAGTAATAATCCTGGAAATATGACTGTAAAAGAGATGAATTTAAGGCAATTATCATCAAATACTTCCGCTCCCTTAGTAGAAGCAGTAGGTATGGTACGCAGTGCCAATGGAGATATTGTTTTGACTACTCAACCAACAACCGCTACCTTGCTACAGTCGGGATTATCTACTAAAGTCTGTGGTGCTGTTCAAGGGAATGTCAGAGAATGAACCCTTTGCTGGGCAGGCGATCGCCCCATCTATCTCTATACTATTTAGTTAAGGTAACAAACCAACCTCAAAACCTTGCCCAGACTGCAAAGCGCTGTATATTACTCCTGATAATAGGGTTAATTCTCGGCTTTCATCCACAACGGTTGGCGGCTCAAGAAGTTCCCATTGAGGTGAAACCGCCTTCAATACAACCACTACCGGAACCACAACCTCTACCAGCATTACCGCCTCCAGAACAACTACTACCTACTACACCGCAGTCACCAACTCAACCAGATATTAATCCTCAGACTTTGGCTGAAACATTGATAGTAGAACGGTTTGAGTTTGTGGGTAACACCGTTTTTAGCACCCAAGAATTGGCGAATCTGACTGCTGGTTATCTCAAACGCCCAATTACTTTTAATGATTTACTCAAAATACGTTCAGAATTAACGAAATTATATGTAGATAAAGGCTATGTCACCTCTGGAGTGATTATTCCACCCCAAACTGTGAAAGCAGGGGTAGTGGTGATGCAGGTGGTAGAAGGAAGTTTAGAAAAGATCAATGTCACAGGTACGCGCCGCCTCAACCCCAACTATATACGCGATCGCTTGGCCATTGCTGCTGGTAAACCATTATCCCGCGATCGCCTACTCGCAGGACTGCAACTATTACAACTCGATCCTCTAATTAAAAGCTTATCTACAGATTTACAAGCCGGCATACGTCCCGGTACTAATATTTTAGAAGTTAAAGTTACTGAAGCTGATTCTTTTAGCACTCAACTAGTACTAGATAACCAACGCAGTCCCAGTGTGGGAAGTTTTCGGCGGCGAATCAATGTCAACGAAGCCAATTTACTAGGGCTAGGAGACGGTTTAAATATCGGTTATACCAACACTGATGGTAGTAACGGCTTTGATGTGAGCTATAGTCTACCAGTCAATCCGCGCAACGGTAAGCTGATTTTGAGCTATGGCAATACTAAGAGTAATGTTATTGAACGCCCTTTTAACTACTTGGATATTACTTCCAAATCCAGTTACTACGAATTAACCTTTCGTCAACCCATTGTCCAAACTCCCAGCCAAGAATTCACACTAGGAATTACCGCCAGCCACCAGAGAAGTCAAACATTTTTAGGTTTGGACGACATCGGGCCGTTTCCTCTAGCGGTTGGTGCTGATGACGAAGGAAACACAAGGGTTTCTGCTATCCGATTTTTTCAAGAATGGAGTCAACGCAGTAGTCAACAAGTAATAGCAGCGCGATCGCAATTTAGTTTTGGCTTGGGTATCTTAGACGCCACAATCAATAACAATGAACCTGATAGCCGTTTTTTTAGTTGGCGTGGACAAGCACAATGGTTGCGCCAGTTAGCACCTGATACCTTAATGCTGCTGCAAGCTGATATGCAAATAGCAGATAGACAATTGTTGGGACTGGAACAATTTGGCATCGGTGGACAAACAAGTGTGCGTGGATACCGTCAGGATCAATTGTTAACAGATAATGGTGTGCAAGCAACTGCGGAAATTCGCTTACCGATTCTTCGAGTTCCTCAAGGAGTCTTGCAACTCGCGCCTTTTGTAGATGTAGGTACAGGCTGGAATAATGACGGCTCAAATCCCAAGACTAACACTTTAGTCAGTACAGGTATGGGGTTGCTGTGGCGACAGGGTAATAATTTCACTGCGCGTTTAGATTGGGGTATTCCTCTGATATCAGTTGATTCTCAGAGCAAGGAAACATGGCAAGAAAACGGTTTGTATTTCTCTATCATCTATACGCCTTTTTAATTTTGAGAATGGGGAATTAAAAGTGACACCAATAGTTAAGAAACTTCTGTGGAAACGACGCCAGAAATTCTGGTATGGAATTGTGGCTTGTCTGACGGCTTTATTATGTATATTTGTTTCACCTGTGGTTGCTCGTGAAACAGTAAATCAAAGGTTTACTGCATCTATCGTTAGTAACGCGATGTGCAACTTATTCTTGAAACCCCTCTCCAAACCTCTCCCCGAAGCAGAGAGAGGCTTTAATTCTTGCTCCCCTTCCCTTGTAGGGAAGGGGCTGGGGGTTAGGTTTGAGAGAAA
>NZ_JAYGHD010000019.1:0-45989 GCF_034932245.1 Nostoc sp. UHCC 0251 | reverse complement strand
ATTTGGTGGGGGTGCAAAAACGCCGGTCATTCAGACGCTCGTAGACTCGCTCTAAGCGAAGCCATGCCGTTCGCGCAGCGTCTCGTAGAGAAGGCTTTACGCTGCGCTATCCGCCAGTTATACAGAATTCAGAATGAATTCTGACTCCTGACTCCTGAATTCTGTTCGATAAAGCACCAATCAGATAAAAGCTGTGCTTCTAGCACAAGGCTTTAAACCCTTTTTTTGGTAAAAATTTAGAAAAGTAGGGGGCTTTATACCTCCTACTTCTCACGGCTTGGATAGATAATTTTGCGGAATCAGTTCAATCTACTAATGGTGTATTGCTAGCTCATATTAGGAATATGCCAGAGAGTAAATCAAAGAAATATTTACCCTAAAATTTTTCAATTCAGCTTTGTCCTTCGGAAAATCCAGTTGCATCGCCTTCTTTGACGAATCCACTGTAAGCTTCCATACCGTGTTCACCAATATCCAAACCTTCTAGTTCTTCTTCTTTGGATACTCTGATACCTAAAGTAGCCTTTAGGGCCAGCCAAAAAATACTACTGACTAGAACAGTGAAGCCACCTACTGAGACAACGCCCAGTAACTGAACACCAAACTGTCCGAAGCCACCGCCTGCAAATAAACCTTTTGCTGGGCCAAGTGCATCACCATACCAGGAATAAACGCCAGGGCCAATAGCCCAAAGACCTACTGCTAAAGTTCCCCAGATCCCACAAACTAGGTGAACTGATGTAGCTCCAACTGGGTCATCAATCCCAAGTTTGTCAAAGAATGTTACAGAGAAAACTACCAGTACTCCAGCAATCAAGCCAATGATTAAAGAACTAGGAATACTTACGTAAGCACAAGGCGCTGTAATAGCAACCAAGCCAGCCAAAATACCATTGATAATCATTGACAAGTCTGGTTTACCTAAGTACAACCAAGCTGTAATTGTGGCGGCAATTCCACCGGCAGCACCAGCCATGTTAGTGGTGACAGCAATATGACTGATTGCATTAGGATCAGCAGCCATCACAGAACCTGGGTTGAAACCGAACCAGCCCAACCACAGAATCAGACAGCCCAAAGTGGCAATACTCATGTTGTGACCAGGCAAGGCCACAACTTGCTTATCTTGATATTTACCCAGACGGGGACCAAGAAATGCTGCTCCCATTAAAGCTGCCCAGCCACCTACGGAGTGAACCACTGTAGAACCAGCAAAATCCCAAAAGCCTCTGTCTGCTAGCCAACCAGTTCCCCAAATCCAGTGTCCGGTAATGGGGTAGAGAATACCTACAAGCAAGAGGCTAAAAATGAGGAAATCAACAAACTTAATCCGTTCGGCTACTGCACCAGAAACGATTGTTGCTGCTGTTCCAGCAAACACTAGCTGGAATAAAAACTTGGCAGCTAAAGGTACACCAGCCCAACTGATAGCACTGAAGACACCTTTATAGGCATCTCCAGTCGCTGGACTGTTATCTGTGCCTCCTAGGAAAAACCCATTCAATCCAATGAAGTCGTTGCCATCACCGAACATTAAGCCAAAACCGATTACCCAAAAGGCAACGGTGGACAGAGCAAATACAATCAAGTTTTTGGAAAGAACGTTGACAGCATTTTTCTGGCGACAGAAGCCGGTTTCTAACATACCAAAACCAGCGTTCATGAAGAACACTAAAAAGGCTGCGATCGCAACCCACAGCGTATCAAGAGCAACTTTGAGTTCTGCTGTCGTTGGTCCTGCGGCTGGAGCTTGGGCAACTGCGGCATAACCCCAACCCAATACAATCAGACAAGCTAAAGGTAAGCAGGCTTGCCAACTGGGAGAGAGCCGCTTAATTGCTAAATTAAATAGCTTGACTTTTGAGTTGGATTGTGAATTTACAGTGTAATTTCTTGGAGACAGACGCCTATTTTTTGTTTTTGATTTTTGTTTATACATGAATTTCAACATTATCCTCCAAACCATCCTTAAAAAAGCGAAAAAACAGGTTAAGCAGAAAAAACTACCGTCCGAAGTTCAATCCAGGTTTTTTGATATTTTTCACTTTAGACCACTTATTTAAAAAGCAGAAACTCAAATAACCTTAACAGGAGTTTAGGAAATTATTGGCACATCTGTAAATATTTTTCGTAGATATTCTTAAGTAATTATGATGTAATTTCTGAAACCGTCAAGTCTTCTTCACTTAATCTTTAATTTTTCAAAAATAAGTTGTGCTTAGGTAATTACCACAAATTATCAATATTATATCTATAAAAAAAGGTGCAACACAGTTACAGCCGATTTTTCCTCACACTAAGATTGTTACAGCAATATTGATGAAGTTTTCTAGTAAGGCGTGAACTACACCTCTTGGACAGATCAAACCTGCTTCTAACATGGCAAAGCCGATTTACATGAAGAATACTAAAAAACCAGTGATTAGTACCCAGCTAGTATCAATGGAAGTTTAAAGTTTAGTTGTAGTTTCAGATAAAGGCTCAACAGTGAGAGCTTGACAGAAATTATGAGACTACTTCCTATTCCACCTCTAGTAAATTTATGGCTAGACGAATAAATTTGATTGATTGTCTATTTACTCAAACCAAAAAACTGTATTGCAGAATACATTTTTTCGTTTTTTTGGTGGCAATTAGCTCTTGATGCAACAAATAAAGCATCTATCTCCTTTATGAGTAAGTATTTTCCGCTTTCAGGATAGGAAAATTATGAATATTATTAAGTTTTTATACAAAAAGTTAATTTTTGTTAACCTTGCAGCCAGTAATTCTTCTTTAAATCGACCACTGGGTGTAATTCAGAAGCTACCATCAGATAAAATAAGCGATAAATTGCCCGCAGCCTCTACCATCCAACACTTCTCGGCTTTTGGGGGAAAGGGAAAGAAAAATTTTTAACCAAAATCCGATTCCGAATTAAAAATGCAAAATTGCCATCCAACCTTGTTGATAAAACTGACGGTTATGGAGATACACTCAACACGGAGGTTAATGTAATTCACCCCTGCAAAAATTTGTATTAAACGCAGATTTCCATGCCTATGCTGACAGACTGGATTAGTCGAGCTATTTACAACAGATTTTTCACTCAGGTAAACTCACAGGCGATCGCTATCTTAATTGATCAGGTACGCCAGTTGATCAAAGACGCTCCGCTTCTGACTTGTCGTTAGACATTACTTTACCCATTAAGCACCAATCAGTGAGGGAAACATCTATCGAAACTCACATACAAGCTTATAGCCTCAGTTAAATAGAATCGTAGAGGTAAACAAGGCTAAAAAACCTAATTTCCTTGAAGAAACCGGGTTTAGAGTACCTGTAATATGGGAGACTTGGCAATATTCCCTATAATTCAGATTCAAGATGAGTAACACAATTTCGGACATCGCAGTTAAGACGATCAATGGTGAGGATAAGCAATTAAACGACTACACCGGAAATGTACTCTTAATTGTGAATGTGGCTTCCTTCTGCGGTTATACTTCTCAATACAATGGGCTAGAAAACTTGAACCAGAAGTATAGGGAAGCAGGGTTACGGATTTTGGGGTTCCCCTGTAACGATTTTGGAGCGCAGGAACCAGGAAGCAATGAAGAAATTGTGCAATTTTGCACGAGTAAATATGGTGTTACCTTTGAACTATTCGATAAAGTTCATGCCAAAGGCTCGCAGCAGCATCCACTTTATGAGAGGCTTACCCAAGCCGTTGAACCAACGGGAACTGTTGCTTGGAACTTTGAAAAATTTTTAGTTAATAAACAAGGTGAAGTTATAGCTAGATTTAATAGTAGTGTCCAGCCAAATTCACCAGAAATAATTGCCATAATTGAAGAAGAATTAGCAAAATAGTCATTAGTCATTAAGTAAAAACTTCTGTCTTATTGAATATTGACTGTTAGTTCTGGAGTGTTAAATTTATTTACGTCCAGTCCTTCAATTGAGAATATTGTCTCGATGAGTAGTTTAATTCATTTGTATCTAATTTGTCATGAACGTTGCAATCATCGGTTGTGGTTATGTTGGTTATAAAGTTGCTGAATATTGGCATAAAAAGGGAAATTTTGTTGTCAGTGTAACCACAACTTCTTCTGAACGTGTCCCTACACTAAAAGCAGTATCCGAAAGAGTTGTAGTTACCCGTGGTAATGACCTAGATCGTCTAAAATCAGTTTTACACGATCAAGATGTTGTACTTTTGAGTATCGGTGCAAAAAATGGGGAAGTTTATGAAGAAACTTATCTACAAACTGCCCAAACTTTAGTTACATCTTTGCAGCAGATTCCGAGTATAAAACAATTAATATACACAGGAAGTTATGCAGTGTATGGTGACAGAAATGGTGTATGGGTAGATGAAGAAACACCGCTTGCACCCGCTAATTTAAATGCACAAATTCTCCGAAAAACAGAGGATGTGTTGCTATCAGCATCTAGCGAAAATCTCCGCGTTTGTATCTTTCGCTTAGGAGGAATTTATGGCCCTGGTAGAGAACTGTTGAAAATATTTAGCAGATATTCTGGTACAACCCGTCCTGGCGGTGATGATATCACAAATTGGATTCACTTGGATGATATTGTTGGTGCGATAGAATTTTCGCGTCACCGACGTTTGCAAGGGATTTATAATTTGGTAGATGATGCACATCTCACGAGTCGAGACTTGCTAGATAGCCTATTTGAAAAACATAATTTGCCCAAAGTTATATGGGATACTTCTGTCAAAAGTATCCGTCCATATAATGCTTGGGTATCGAATGAAAAGCTTAAAGAGGCAGGATACCAGTTAATTCATCCACAGTTGATTTTTTAGCAAGTATTAAAAACTAGGAATTATGCAATCATCTGCTAGAACCAACATAACAAATTTGACAGCATCTCCTAGCCAGTTTTATACTTGGCAGAATTACTGTTGTGCTTACGAAGTTCATCAACCAACTAACACAACGCCTGAAGGTATTCCCTTACTATTAATTCATCCTATTGGCGTCGGATTGTCGCGGCAATTTTGGCAGCGTTTTTGTCGGGAATGGTATAATACAGGTCAGCGTAATTCAATTTACAACCCTGATTTATTAGGATGTGGCGAAAGTGATATGCCTCATGTGGCTTACACTCCTAATGATTGGGCAGAACAGTTGCAGTACTTTTTACAAACAGTAGTGCAAAAACCTGTCATTGTAGTAGTACAAGGTGCTTTATTACCAGTTGCCATCGCATTAGTCCAAAAGCAATCAAACTTAATTGCCAAACTTGTACTTTCTGGGCCTCCAACGTGGGCTTTGATGACAAATAAATCACCAGAATGGCGGCAAAAATTTGCTTGGAATCTGTTAGATTCGCCTTTTGGGAGTGCTTTTTATCGCTATGCACGCACCCGAAAGTTTTTACATTCTTTCTCGACTCGTCAACTCTTTGCTTCTGAGAATGCTGTGGATGCAGAGTGGTTGAACACATTGCTTGCAGGTGCAGAAAATCCTGAGAGTCGTCATGCAGTTTTTTCTTTTCTAGCAGGGTTTTGGCGACAGGATTATACTAGTTCTATCGCCTCTATTGAGCAACCAACATTAGCGGTTATGGGGGAAACTGCATCGAGTATTAGTCAAAAAAGTAAAAAAGAAACACCAGACGAACGCTTGACTCACTACATCACCTGTTTGCCCCAATGTCAAGGTATAAAAATAAATGGGCGCAATGTTTTACCTTATGAATCAACTGCTGAATTTGTAGCAGCGATCGCTCCATTTATTAATGAAATTTTTTAGCTGATTGATAGTTACATCATACCAGTCTTCCCATGATAGGTTATGACTGGAATTGATTACTTCAGGAAGCAAAATTATGTTCCCCAATCGTCGAGGACAAAGAGTTCCTAATGTCACTTTTCATACTCGTAAGGATAACGAGTGGGTGGATGTGACAACCGATGAATTGTTTGCTAATAAGACAGTGGTTGTCTTCTCTTTACCAGGTGCTTATACTCCGACTTGTTCATCAACTCATCTTCCTGGTTACAACGAATTGGCTGGGGTTTTCAAAGAAAATGGTGTCGATGACATTATCTGTATTTCTGTCAATGATCCCTTTGTGATGAACGAATGGGCAAAAGTTCAAGAGGCAGAAAATGTTACAGTAATTCCCGATGGTAACGGTGAATTTACTGAAGGCATGGGAATGCTGGTAGATAAATCAGACTTGGGGTTTGGTAAGCGATCGTGGCGCTACTCGATGCTGGTAAGAGATGGTGTAATTAACCAAATGTTTATTGAGCCAGAGGAGCCAGGAGATCCCTTTAAGGTGTCCGATGCCGAGACAATGCTCAGATATATTAACCCCCAAGCAGTGAAGCCCGAAGTAGTTTCTCTGTTTACGAAAGTGGGCTGTCCCTTCTGTGCCCGTGCTAAGGCGATGCTCAAGGAACATGGCATCAACTACGAAGAAATTACCTTGGGTAAGGATATTACCACACGTTCGTTACGAGCAGTTGCAGGCGCGACAACAGTTCCCCAAGTATTTATTGATGGTAAATTAATTGGTGGTTCTGAGGCATTAGAAGCCTACTTCGCTTCTAAATAGATTTTAGTTGGCGCACACAGCCTTTACCTGTATTAACTTCAGGTGAAAGTCACGGTATTTATGACTATAGCCTGATTTGTGAGAATTGAAAGCCACAGATCCCCGACTTCTTAAAGAAGTCGGGGATTTTGTTTCTCGTCAGCAATTAATAAATCTACATATGGATAGATGTATTTTTGCCCAGCTATTAACAAATTATCATATAAAATTGACTCGGATTGAATTTCCTTTTATTTAAAAGACAATATGTTTACCAGAATCCGCCGAATTTTGAGTCAATTTTTTAGTAAATCAAGGACAATCAACAACGAACCACTGAATAAAGTAAGTTTGATTGTCATTATTTTGATTGATATTTTTATCTTGATTAATGTTTTTACCGGACTTGATGACATTAGCAGATGGCATATCAGCCCTACTGAGGCTTATCCATGTTATTCAGAGTGGCAAAATTACCGGACAAAAACTACTCAAGATAAAGACTATGAAATTATTAGACTTTCATTGCTATATAACCCGAACAATCAATTCAGTTTTCAGCGAAATTATCAACAAGCTGAAGCAGGACATCTGGGAAAGGTTTCTACAACGTGCTTGCAGTATGCTGGCTACAAAGATAAGATTAACAATCCTGAAAAGCAACAAATCATAAAAGTTATTGATCAAAGACAGGCGAAAATTAGTAGGCTTGAACAAGCCAATAGCACCATTAAAGCTCAATATGACTCAACGCTCTTAGAAAAAATTGCAGGACAAGGGCGTGAACAATCAATTAATCAAGTTAGTGCTGAAAAAGCTAAACAGACATTAGAACAAAATAATCGCCAAATTTCTAACCTTAAACAAGAAATTTCTACTCTTAAAAATGAACTGCTTGCCAAACCAGAAAGCATTAGTTTTATAGCCTTTCTTAAAGATGACAATCAATTCCGGGAAGTTGACAAAAGCTATCAGCAAGCATCATTTTGGTATCCAAGTATCCAGCTTGCTTTTCAGTCCCTCTTTCTTCTTCCGCTGATTCTCATTGCCTTATCAGTTCACAAATTTGCCCAAGGAAGAGGATATGGTTTAATATCGCTGATTAGTTGGCATTTGCTAGTCATATTTTTTATCCCATTAATCATTAAAATATTTGAATTCCTTCAAATAGGTGCAATATTTAAATTTTTATTTGATATTATTAGCGCCATTTTTGGTGGCTTACTTTTTTTAATAAATTATGCTTATATCCTGCTGATTCCAATTATTGGTTTTGGAATTATCCAGTTTTTTCAAAAAGTTGTCTTTAATACTAAAGTCCAGGCAGCTAGCAGAGTTCAAAAATCACGGTGTGTCAACTGTGCCAAGAAAATTCGACATTTTGATGCTTACTGTCCGCATTGTGGTTATTATCAAAGCATTGAATGTCAAAACTGTCATAATCTTACTTATAAACATTTGCCATACTGCAAACATTGTGGAACTTCTCAAGATTCAATTATTTTGTAATCAAGACTGATTTGCGTAGTTAAGCAATAGGCAATAAGCAAGTGGACTGAACAATCAATTTAGTCCACTTAAGTGGACTTCAGCTATGAGACTCGGAATTTATTCCGAGGCGGGATAGAAACGTAGTGCGAGATTTATTGGCTGCGACAAGACTTGTGTGTACACCGTAGCTCTTTTTAGGGCGTTGCTGATTCCATGTATGAAAATGATTTTGCATAATACCAAAATCCTTGTAGAAACGTAGCAGTGTTACGTCTCTACATTCAGATTCATAGTTTAATTAAGCAACGCCTTTTTTAGTAGACAGGCTTTGAGTCTTGCTCCCCAACGCTAGTAGGGAAGAGAGGTTAAGTTTGTATTAGACTCAACTGTAAACTGCTATATCTATAGTCAGTGGTAAACTTGACAATTAAGTTTTAAAGAATACAAAAAATATGGTGGTATTTTGATATACATGTAAAAAAAAGAGGAATCAAATTTGACTATTTTAGAATTTTCATTATTAGTTTGGATTGGTTCATTTAGCGCTGGTTTGTTAGGGGCGCTAACTGGTTTAGGGGGCGGAGTGGTAATTGTTCCCTTATTAACTTCGGTATTTGACGTTGATATTCGATACGCCGTTGGTGCTTCACTGGTATCTGTAATCGCTACGTCTTTGGGTGCAGCATCTACCTATATTAAAAGAGGCTATACCAATTTACGATTGGGAATGTTTTTAGAAGTAGCGACAACCATTGGTGCGATCGCAGGAGCAATGATCGCTACTTTTGTTTCTGTGAAAGCCCTAACTATCGTACTAGCGATCGCCCTTATTTATTCAGCATACCTTTCACAACGACCCAGAATAGAACATATTGAAGATGAAGCAGCAGATCCCATAGCAAATTATCTGAAACTGAATGGTACTTATCCAACTCCTGATGGAGTGATGTCTTACCAAGTTTATTCAGTACCAATGGGATTTGGTGTGATGTTAATAGCTGGGGTACTTTCTGGGTTACTTGGTATTGGTTCCGGGGGATTCAAAGTATTGGCGATGGATCAAGCTATGCGTTTACCCTTCAAAGTTTCTACTACAACTAGCAATTTTATGATTGGCGTTACAGCAGCAGCATCAGCTGGAGTTTACCTAGCACGAGGCTATATCGATCCGGGACTATCCATGCCAGTGATGTTGGGGGTATTACCTGGTGCTTTCTTAGGCGCAAGAATCCTGACGGGCGCTAAAACGCAAGTTTTGAGAATGATCTTCAGTCTTGTGTTGGTGGTAATGGCTTTGAAAATGGTCTACAACAGTTTAATAGGAGGGCTATAAAATGTATAAATTTAATAGTAGCTTTCGTAGGACATTATTGGCACAGCTTGATATTGAAGTGATTACACCAACCTTACAGCAGGAAGATATAGATTCCAATATAAAACAATTAAAAGAGCAACGCACTAGTGCAGTAACGCAATTTCCGAATAGCTGTGAGATTGTTACTAACAAGAGCGTGACAAAAACATTAAGTGAGCAGCAATTAGAATATTTGCTCAGTAAATTCCTGAAATATGGTGTTTTGATAGCTAGTTTTGTAGTTTTGATGGGGGGTATACTCTACTTGATTCATCACCGTGATGAACCTGCGGGATATCACTTTTTTCAAGCAGAACCATCCGAATTTCGCTCACCATTAGGTGTCGTAACAGCAGCTTTATCAGGTAGCGACCGCGGCATTATTCAACTCGGACTGTTACTACTAATTGCTATTCCAATTGTGCGTGTTTTGATTTCCCTGTTAACTTTCTTGCTACAGCGAGAATTTATCTATGTGATTATTACTTTATTAGTATTGTCTAGTCTAATTTACAGTCTTGTAGGAGCATACTATTAGGAATATTCTCAAAGGTTAAGGAGTAAGTTTAACCTTTTACGCTTAACCTAATTATCCAACAACAGATATTTAATACTTATTGTTGCAAAAGCTCATTTATTGAACTTATACTCTGTTTAATTTGTTCTATTATAGAACTTCTTAATTCTTTCTTACCCAGCAAGGGATGTGAGCTAATTTATAGTCGTTTTTAGCATAAAAAGTAATGAAGAACCGTAATTTTATTGTAGCTATTAAGTAAATTGGTGCAATAAAACCAAACTATGTAATTAAAAGTAAATAAGGCTCAAACTCTTTCTCACCCTGCTCCCTGCCCCCTGCTTTATTGCAATAATAATTATTTACGCCGACCTACTTATTAGTTAAGGCTAATCCAAAATTGGTATAACTATCTTCCCAACTTATTAGGAATACCTTCACAACCGCTAGGGATAGTGCCCCTAGTTTTTTCGCCACCCCAAGCGCAACAATAGTTACGTGCAGACTCAGACATCCGCTGTACATTAGTGAAATCGGCATTTTCCACCACAGCGCCAGTGTGTTCGCCAGTTTGATAATTTGGTGGTTCAGTGCGACTGCGAGGTGATGCTTTATCCACTACACCATAAAATAGCCGAATCCCATTGATGTCAGCACCGCTGAGATTAGCATTATATAAAATTGTGCGGGAGAGGTTGGCTTTTACTAAATCACAACCGCTCAGATTAGCACGGACAAGATTAGCTTCACTGAGGTCAGTCCAACGTAAATCAGTACCAGAAAGGTCTGCTGCGGCTAACATAACGCCTAAATCAATGACGCGCACACCTTCTAGGCGGTCTTCTGCATATCCGCCACTTCCGTTGAAAATGGCTCGACCTAATCGGCCATCGCGTTTTAGAGGTGACAATAACTTAGAACGTGAGAGAAAACGGAGAATTTTCGCTTTACCACTGCTATCAACACTACTGAAAATTGCCGCCGTGCGTCCTTCAGCGATCGCTCTTTCTTGAGGCCAATCTTCTAATAATCCTTCTTCATCTAACACCAAGTCTGAAACGCCTTGGAAATAGGAATCAATTGTCTGTTGCTGGGTGATAATATTTTGCTGAACTGTGAGCAGGTTTTGCTGAATTGTCAAGTCTTTGGAAATAACATATTGCCGCCAAGCTACATAAACGGCAATGATGGCGATGAGAATTTGTCCCAAAGCGCCAAACCATTCTGCTAGGCTACCAGCAATGTCCCAGTTAATTTTGCGCCCTAAAGCAAGTAAGCGATCGCCTACACCTGTAAACTTGAGCAAGCCGATGATGGCTACTATTAGTCCCAAAAAAGCAACAAACAGGGTGCGTTCTTGGGGTGAAAACCACTCGTCTAAGGCTTTTTGCAACCAAGGCAATAGTATCGCTAGGGATAACAGCAAAGTCATCAGTGTGCCGATAATACCGACGATCCAGTTATTGAGGATAAATCCAATAAAGGTGATGGCGATCGCGATTAAAGTAATTAGCAATGCCCTCGGCTTAACTGTAAATTGCTTGGTAGTGGGTTGCTGAAAGTCAGAACGGGCTTGTTTGAGAGCAGTTGTATGTTGCGGAGATTGCAAAGACCCAATCGCTGCTAGGGCTTGTTGTGTCGCTAGTGCTTCTGAAGTTAGGTTTTTCTCAGTTCCATTACCGTCAAAGTCATCTGGTTGCAAGTCATTTTCAGGGATTGGTTCTGGGGTTGGTAGATTAGAGGAATCGGGTTCAATTGTCATGTTTTCTATTTTGCCCCAGCAGATTCAGTTCAACATCTGTTTTATCAGAAATTGCACAAAACCAAAAACGAAAGAACTGGATTCAATGCAGCAAAAAACGCTAAATTTAGCAGTTTTCAATTGCGTACAGTACACATAATTTGTAGGAGCATCGACTTCCAAATAGAAAAAGCTCTAACATAAATGTTGTGGGGTGGGCGTCTTGCCCGCTCTAATTGATGAGCGTGCAGGATGTCCACCCCACAAAATGGAGTAATTTATTTGTTGGAATTCCCAGTCTTTTGCACTTACCTAAGGCGCAAGGGCATTACCCCGAATTAGGCTACCAATGGTTTTGGCAGTAATTTTCAATTGGGTGATGGGATTAGCTGGGACAACCGTCTTATACAGATAGCTATCAAATGTTAGCCGCTGTACATCCAGGTCATCACACATCTCCACAAACGCCTCACGGGTGGCGTTGGTACGATAGAACACACTTTGCAGAATGTCCAGCACCTTGTAAGTGAGTCCGTATCTTTTATCCCAACGCTTCAGATAAACCTTGAGGTCATCTTCTGTAGGAATACGGCTACCACTGTTAGATGTTTCTACAATGGTTTCGGCACACATCCGCCCAGATTTAGCGGCAAAATAAATACCTTCGCCAGAGGACTTGGTAACGTAACCAGCAGCATCTCCCACCAAAGCTATGCGACCAACAACACGACGGGGACGGGGATGTTCAGGAATGGGGTGCGCTTCTACTTTGATGATTTTACCGCCTGCCAATTTCTCGGAAGCACGAGCGCGGATGCCAGCTTGTAACTGTTTGATGCTGGCTTTATTGACATGCATTGTACCTGTACCGACAGCTACGTGATCATATTTGGGGAAAACCCAAGCGTAGAAGTCAGTAGAAACGTCATCACCGACATACATTTCGGCGAGGTCGTTATAGTAAGCCATTTTATCTTCGGGTAAGCGAATTCGCTCTTGGAAAGCGATCGCATAATTGTAATCCCCAGCGTCCATTTCTTTGGCAACGCGAGAATTAGCCCCATCTGCCCCAATAATTAGATCCACCTTCAGGGTTTTGGCAATCCCCTGTGAGATACCTTCTGTATGGTCAACGTAATGGATGGTATAGGGATCAGTATTGTTTCCTGGTATATCAAGTTTATGAACAGTGGCATTAATTAAATTTGCGCCTAATTTTGCCGCGCGATCGCGCAAAAAGCCATCCAGCACTTCCCGGCGGCACATTCCTATATATTCTTCTTCATTTATCAGATTGATATCAACCTCACGATTGGAAGGCGAAATCATTTTCATCTTCCGTACCCGGCGATCGATAATCTCTGGTGGTAAGTCAAATTCACTCACCATACATAGGGGAATTGCACCCCCGCAAGGCTTTGCATTGTCTAGCTTCCGCTCAAACAGGTAGGTTTCGATCCCAGAGGCTGCCAGTGTTTCAGCGGCAGATGAACCAGCAGGGCCTGACCCAATAACAGCAACCCGTAGTGTCAAAGGTCTTTCTCCCAATCTTCACATTTACCGAGAGCATACTACCACGGTCTTTCTAGTGATTTGGCGGTTTACCTCCAGGTTTCTGCTTAAATGCAATATTCCTTAATGTTTCGATACGAATAGAGATTGGGGATTGGATCAGTTGGTAGCTAAATATTGTTCATCTATTAAATAATTTTGTATGGTATATGTAAGACACGGTAATCCTAGCAGGGAACTGTAGATTAGTTGCAGAGGTATAGCGCCAGTGGGTATAGTAGTTGAAAATGTCTCCAAACAATTCGGGAGTTTCAAGGCAGTTGATCAGGTCAGCCTGGAAATTAAGAGTGGTTCGCTAGTTGCGTTGCTCGGCCCATCGGGATCAGGTAAATCTACGCTACTACGGTTAATTTCAGGTTTAGAAATGCCAGATAGCGGCAAAATCCTGCTTACTGGTAAGGACGCTACATACCAAAGCGTACAACAGCGCAATATTGGGTTTGTGTTTCAGCACTATGCCCTATTTAAGCATCTGACTGTCAGGCAGAATATAGCCTTTGGCTTAGAAATTCGTAAGGCACAGCCAAAAAAAATTAAGGGGCGGGTAGAACAGTTACTGGAATTGGTGCAGTTGAGTGGACTAGGCGATCGCTATCCATCACAACTTTCTGGTGGTCAAAGACAACGGGTAGCATTAGCCAGAGCATTGGCAGTAGAACCCGAAGTATTACTACTAGATGAACCCTTTGGCGCACTCGATGCTAAAGTCCGCAAAGACTTACGGGCGTGGTTACGCAACCTCCATGATGAGGTTCATGTTACCACGGTTTTCGTCACCCACGACCAAGAAGAAGCAATGGAAGTCTCTGATGAAGTTGTGGTTATGAATAAAGGGCGTGTGGAACAGGTGGGGACACCAGCAGAAATTTACGATAATCCTGCCACCGCATTTGTGATGAGCTTCATTGGCCCGGTGAATGTGTTACCCAGCAACTCGAAGATTTTTCAAAGTAGCGGATTTGATGCGCCACACCCACAAGTATTTTTGCGGCCGCAAGATGTGATTTTGGAAAAGGTTGCCAACGGTGCTACTACGGCTGCTACAGTGAGCCGTTTGATACATTTGGGTTGGGAAATTCAGGTGGAATTAACTTTTGATGACGGGCAAGTGGTGATGGCGCATTTAACCCGCGATCGCTTTAACCAATTAGAATTAGAACCGAAACAGCGTGTATATGTGAAGCCAAAGGATGCGAAGTCCTTCCCACTGTCTTATTCAATTTAATTGGCAGTGTGGAAGTATTTATGCTTACAGCTTTAGCTTGCAGCAAAAAAGCATTGCCAGAATGTTTGGTGAATCCACCATTAGCCAATGTAATTGGAGATGCTGCTCAGATAGTTGCACCAAAGTAAACAAAAGCACCAGAATAGTATCATGCTGAGGCTGGTGCGCTTGTTTTTCACTCATTTCTTGTGAGGATTAATTTAACTCTGTAACATTCTACTTTCTACATCGCACCGCTATATCTGCTCCTACTAACAAGGAGTAAAAGTAAACCTAATTCTATAGCCCCGATCGATTCTAATTTGAGTTTGCTGCCCCGCGGCTACATCTCTGGCACGCGCTATCAAATTTGTGTTGATGCCGAAAACCGAATTCACTGGGTTAGCACATGCGTCTATTGTATCTGGTGTAATACCTACATCTTTTACCCATCCGCCTGAAAAGCCAGACGGGAAGTTTGCGTTTGGATCATTACTAGAATTTGGAACATCTTTCCCTTGAAACACTAATCTAACCCTTAGGGCAGCACTGCCCCCCTGAGGCACATTTGTAAAGCCAAAATATCTGATATTAATGGGTTTAACTCTGTAGCCCTTAGGCACATTAAGCCCAATTCTCAGATTGCAAGATTCTGATACAACCTTAGGAGATAAAGCTATAGCCTGAAATCGAGGTAAAGTTACAGACAGAGTATTTCCTTGCAAATTTGTTTGGGCATTTCCCGATGGGCAGCCATTTCCAAAAACAGTTACTGGAACACTTTGAAACTGAAATCCTGGTGATTGAGCCTGTACGTGAGATAAACCCACAACATTTAAACTCAGTAGCGTCAAACTGGAAATAAAAGCACTTAAAACTTTCATATCTTTCATCTCAAACAAGGAGAGTTTAGTCAGCTTTGTTGTCAATACTCTTTCTTCTAAAAACAGAGACTCAAATATTCATTCAGAGTGATTAAAAGAAAAATTTCGATAAACTAGTAAAGCAGCTTGACAGGAAGAAGCTTTTATAAAAAATGAAATGCAAAACTTTTATGCATTTAAAAAACCTAACAAGGATTAAAATCAAACTTGATTTGGAACAATACAGGACCAACTGTTGTGTCGATTGTATCAATTTGAATTTGAGTTTCTTGTTCTGGAGGTATATTTGTAGCTCTTGACGTCAGAGTTGAATTGATACCAAAAATCGAATTCACTGGTTTCTTACATGCATTTATTGTGTTTAATATAATACCTACATCTTTGCTCCAAACATCTGAGAAGCCAGACTTAAACGTTTGGTTTGGATTATCGGTAGTTGGAACTACTTGACCTTGAAAGAGGATTCTAACGTTGAGGTCAGCACTGCCTCCTTTAGGTACATCTGCAAAGCCAAGATACTTGACATTAATCGGCTGAACGTTCAATCCAGAGGGTACATTAAGACCGATCCGCAGATTACAGGATTTTGATACAACCTTAGAAGGTGAAGCTAAAGCTTTAAATTCATCAAATGTTATTGAAAGAGTATCTCCATTCCAAATCCCCTGTGCTGTTCCTGATGGACAACCATTTCCGGCAAGAGTTACTGGAACTGGTTGAAATTCAAATCCTTCTTGCTCTTCTTGTGATTGAGCCTGTACGTGAGATAAACCCACAATATTTAAACTCAGTAGCGTCAAGCTGGAAATAATGCCAGTTACAATTTTCATATTTAATCACTCCTCCGAAAACGTTTGATTTCCGATGCACATTCGCTGCAACTTAAAATTCCCTAAGATATTTTACCCAGCAGCTTCTTTGGGGTTTAGGGGCTTAAGTGTATGCAATACGCTCTGGTAAAAGCAGACAGAAATAGGTTAGAACAATCAATTTCTGGCTCTGAAATTATTTATCAGCATATTTCGTTTATTTGACAGTTGGCATTTTTGCCAATACTATTTTTCAAAATAGATAGTCAAATATTTTTTCATAGCGATTGGAAAGAATATTTCGAGAAGTTGCTACAGCAGCTTTAGAGGATGTTTTAAAAGGATATTTTGTTCTCATAATGAGAAGGGTAAAGCAACCTAATGCATGGCTGTAACCTTCTTTTTTAGTTACAGTTTCTCTGAGTCAAAACGGTAAAATTATACCTTCCGGGACTCTTAAAACATCCTCTTAGAGATATCAGTCTTTGTGAAAAATTAAATGCAAAACTTACTATGTATTTCAAAAACCTAACAAGGATTAAAAGCAAACTTGATTTGGAACAATACAGGACCGATTGTTGTGTCGATTGTATCAATTTGGATTTGGGTTTCCTGATTTGCAGGTATACCTCTAGCTCTTGCTATCAGAGTTGAATTAATCCCAAAAATCGAACTTACTGGTCTCTTACATGCATTTATTGTGCCTAATATAATATCTACATCTTTGCTCCAAACATCTGAAAAGCCAGCATTAAACCTTCGGTTTGGACTATTATTAGTTGGAACTGCTTGACCTTGAAAGAGGATTCTAACGTTCAGATCAGCACTGCCTCCTTGAGGCACATCTGCAAAGCCAAGATATTTAACCTTAATCGGCTGAACGTTCACTCCAGAAGGTACATTAAGACCGATCCGCAGATTGCAGGATTTTGATACAACCTTAGGAGGTGAAGCTAAAGCTTGAAATTCATCAAATGTTATTGAAAGAGTATCTCCATTCAAAATCCCCTGTGCTGTTCCTGATGGACAACCATTTCCGTTAAGAGTGACTGGAACTGGTTGAAACTCAAATCCTTCTTGTGATTGAGCCTGTACGTGAGATAAACCCACAACATTGAAACTCAATAGCGTCAAACTAGAAATAATCCCAGTTAAAACTTTCATATTAATGCTCCGCAAACAAAAATGTGTAATTTCTTGCACACATTAGCTGCAACTTAAAATTCCCTAAGATATTTCTACACAAAGAGATTTTACCCAGCAGCCTCTTTGAGGTTTGGGGACTTATAGCAATTCTTAATTGTGTGCAATACGTTCTGCTTAAGACAGAAAGAAATTGGACAAAACAATCAATTTCTGTCTCTGAAATTATTTATCAGCGTATTTCGCTTATCAGACAATAATTCAGTAGTTAAAATCCAAAATTTAGAATTAAATTCTGACGACTGGCAGATCAAAAAATAGGTTTAAGTCACCGACTAAATCGTTCGCATAACATCTCCAAAGGAGAAAATTTAGTGGTTAAATAGAAATCGGTGGGTCTTAATACCCCAGTATTTGATTTTGACTCCTGAATTCTGACTTCTTCTATTGAGAATTGCCCTTATAAGAAGTCTCGATAAAATAATAAGTCATCCGAGAAATGTATTATATCCATCCAAAGATATATATTATGCAAACCTTGACAAATTATTGCGGGAAAGTACGTAGACACATAACGATGAGATAACGCTCTTGGTAGAGTTTATCCCGTTGTAGCAACTGCTATCAAGTGGCGTCAGGCGTTTGCGAACCCGGTCACGAGTCAGACGCTCCTACAAACGCTTGTTCCTCTCTACGAGATGCTGCACGTAGCTTGCTTTGAGGATAGGAGTAGGAGTACGCTAAAACTGCGCTATCGCTACCGCAATGCTTACACAATGTTATTGTCAGCGCCTTTACCTAAGGTCTCTCAACGGCTATGTGGTATCGCTAAAGGTAAACTAATCTTCTAAAATCTGAATTTCATCAAGTTGATTAATCACCACATTCGCACCTCGGACATTATCTGATTTACCCACCCAAGTTATACCAATACAACCTGCGGCTTTAGCGTCACGCGCCATTTGCATATCACCAATGGAATCACCCACCATCAATGTAGCGCCTGGTTCGACTCCCAAAGCTTGGCAAGCTTGCAAAAATAGCAATGGATCTGGTTTACTTGGTCCCTCATCTACTCCCATTTCCAACTGGATATAATCATTTAATTGGTGATTCTTTACAAAGTTATGTACTTCAAGGCTTGTTGCAGCTGAGAGGATACCAAGTTTCAAACCACCTTCCCTTAGGTATTTCAACAAGTCTAAGCTACCCACAAACAGAGGTGAAGGAGTTTGTTCAATATATTTTTCCGCTTCATCCAAAGCTTGACGGGCTATCTTTAAGGACTCAAACCATCCTCTACCTGTTTCGGCAATATATGCCGCAGCCGCAACTTCTGTTTCACGGCGACTCGCTACTGATATCAAACCTGCTGGATCTAGGCTACTACCATTCACACCAAATGCCATTAATAGCGGTTCGCCAGTACCGGGAACTTGAGCATCTATCAATCTTGCTGCTTTTTGTGCAAGCGATCGCAAATACGTTTCTGAATCTTCTAGAGTACCGTTTTTGTCAAACAAAATCGCCTGGATATTATTAAAAGTGATGTTTCTACATTTAATAGTCGCCATAATATTTAATTCCATTTATTTAGCTAAAAGTGAAAAGTTATAAGTTTTTATTCTTAACTTATACTGTTACCAATTCTCCACATAAAAAAAGAGGGTTTTTCCCTCTTTATACAATGATTTAATACTCTTACTTAAAAACAAGTAAAACTATAAATGTATTATTCTTCAATAGCTGCTGGAATTTCTTCTTCAGTTTCCGTTGCTGCTGGAATTTCTTCTTCAGTTTCCGTCGCTGCTGGAATCTCTTCTTCAATTTCCGCAACTACTGGAGTTACTTCCTCAATTTCTGCTGCTGGTGGAATATCTTCGTCAAGTTCCGTTGCTGGTGGAATATCTTCTTCTGCTGCAACTTCCTCAGGTGCAGCAGGCGCAGCAGTAGCACCTTGTTGCTTGGCTAACAGCTGTTCACGATATTTAGCAGCCATTTCTTCTGCCTTATCGTAGACCAAATCTCGGTTTTTAATCATGTCACCGGGTTCGGGTTCTAGCTGCTTGGTAGATAGGGAAATCCGACCTCTTTCTGCATCCAAGTCAATGATCATAACTTTCACTTCATCATTGACATTGAACACGCTATGAGGTGTATCAATATGTTCGTGGGAAATTTCAGAAATGTGCAGTAGACCACTGACGCCGCCAATGTCGATGAAAGCACCGTAGGGCTTGATACCACGAACTGTACCAATTACTACTTCGCCGACTTCTAGGCGGTTCATCTTGCGTTCAACCAGCGCCCGACGGTGAGATAGAACTAAGCGGTTACGTTCTTCGTCCACCTCTAGGAATTTCAATGGTAAATCTTCGCCTACCAATTCTTCTTTAGGTTTGCGAGTACTGATATGGGAACCGGGGATAAAGCCACGTAATCCCTCAATTCGTACCAATGCTCCACCGCGATTGGTTGCAAACACGCCAGAACGGACAGTAGCATCTTCTGCTTGCAACTGTCGCACGCGCTCCCAAGCCCGCATATATTCAATACGGCGAATGGAAAGGGTTAATTGACCATCTTCGTTTTCATCGGTAAGGATGAAAAATTCCCGCGTTTCGTTTGATTGTAAGACTTCTTCCGGGCTATCTACCCGGTTAATAGACATTTCTTGTATAGGAATATATGCTGCGGTTTTAGCACCAATGTCAATCAGAGCGCCGCGCGGCTCTATACTGAAAACTGTTCCTGGGACAACATCACCAGGGCTAAAATGATAATCGTATTTGTCAAGTAGAGCAGCGAAATCTTCGTGAGTGAATCCAATTTCTGTAGCGGTTAAATTCTGATTGACCATGCTGATTTGTTCCTGGTTCTAGTCTCCGTAAAGGTTGTGCGACAAGCGCGATGCGTTATGCAAACAGTTTTATGGCAATTTACATTAACATCCATTTTTATCCTAGCGCAGAAAAGCTAGTATTAACACATATCTACTCCCAAGATTGGAAATTATATCACAATATTAAAATGATTGGTCATTTACTTAGTAGTTAGAACCAACAGAGGGCATACACAATAATATCCGTTGCTACTAAGGATCGTAGCAACGGATACTAACATTAAATCCGCTTAAAGGTCTGGTAATTAGGATCTACTTATCTTTTGGTTTCTCAAAGCGAGGGGGTTCGCGAAATGCGATCGCAAAAAAGATAGTACCTATACACAGAGTAAAAATCAAGATGTACGCAACGCTTTCCATATTACGATTTCCTGCCTATCCAGCTAGTAATGAGGGATTAGGGATTGGGTACTGGGTATTAGGGACTAGGAAAAGTTTTCCCAGTCTCCAGTCCCCAGTTTCCTGTTTTTTAAAGGGCTTCTTTCCGGCGGGTTGACTTGTCACCCACTTTCTGGAATAGACCCCACTCAACTTGCTCTTCTAGATCGGCATCAACACCAGCAAATACGTCTCGGTAGATTGTCCGAGAGCCATGCCAGAGATGACCAAAGAAGAACAAGAGAGCAAATACTGCATGTCCAAAGGTAAACCAACCTCTAGGACTGGTGCGGAATACACCATCAGAGTTCAAGGTTTCCCGGTCAAATTCAAAGATTTCACCGCCTTGAGCTTTCCGGGCATACTTCTTCACATCAGCTGGTTCTGTAAAGGTCTTACCATTCAGATTGCCACCATAGAAGCTGACGGTGACGCCAGATTGCTCGAAGCTATACTTAGATTCTGCCCGACGGAAGGGAATGTCAGCGCGGACAATTCCATCTGCGTCGGTCAAAATCACTGGGAAGGTTTCAAAGAAGTTGGGGAGACGACGCACGGTCAATTCCCGTCCTTCAGAATCTTTGAATACGGCGTGACCTTGCCAAGACTGAGCAATACCATCACCCTTGACCATCGGCCCTGTACGGAATAGACCGCCTTTAGCGGGGCTATTACCGACGTAATCATAGAAAGCCAGCTTTTCAGGAATCTGCGACCAAGCTTGGTCAAGGGTTGCACCTTGGGCAACACTTGTTTGGACACGCTGCTGGATTTCTTGACGGAAGTAGCCCTGATCCCATTGATAACGGGTTGGACCAAACAATTCGATGGGAGTGGCGGCGTTACCGTACCACATAGTACCTGCAACAACGAAAGCAGCAAAGAAAACTGCTGCAATACTGCTAGAAAGTACTGTTTCAATGTTCCCCATCCGTAGGGCTTTATAGAGCCGTTCGGGTGGTCTGACTGTGAGGTGGAATAAGCCTGCAATAATACCAACAACGCCAGCAGCAATGTGGTGAGCCACAATACCACCAGGGTTGTATGGGTTAAAACCATCTGGGCCCCATTCTGGTGCGACTGCTTGCGCGGCTCCAGTTATGCCGTAGGGGTCAGTAACCCACATGCCTGGGCCAAATAGTCCGGTGAGGTGAAAAGCACCAAATCCAAAACAAAGTAGACCAGATAAGAACAGGTGAATGCCAAACATTTTTGGCAAGTCTAGGGCAGGTTCACCAGTGCGTGGATCTCTAAAGAGTTCCAAATCCCAATAAACCCAGTGCCAAACGGCAGCTAGGAACAAAAGACCGGAAAGAACGATGTGAGCAGCTGCAACGCCTTCAAATGACCAGAAGCCAGGATCAGTTGCTGGGCCACCAGTAACGCTCCAACCACCCCAAGATTGGGTAACGCCCAAACGTGACATGAAGGGTAGAACGAACATCCCTTGACGCCACATCGGATTGAGAACCGGATCGCTAGGGTCAAAAACAGCCAGTTCGTAGAGTGCCATCGAACCAGCCCAGCCTGCTACTAAGGCTGTGTGCATTAGGTGTACAGAAATCAGCCGCCCTGGATCATTCAGAACGACTGTATGTACTCGGTACCAGGGTAGTCCCATCGACTACGCTCCTCCTCGATGAGTTAGTTTACAAAGCAATTTTCTTACTGAGATTCTGAGAAACGAAACTCGCCACTCAGAAAACTCTCTCTTGTTTTTTGTTATTGCCACAGCCAGAACCTTACCACAACTTAGTCTTATAAGTTAGACAGTGTGGGTGCTTTAGCTATGCTTACTCGCTTCGGGAGGTTTACCTTGTAGGGTAGCCATCACTAAGCAAAAATGAGAATGTTTTAAAAAGTGTAACTATTGATGGAATTGTTTGCAAGCGTGTAAATTGATGCGATCGCGTAGCATCTCCGAGTTTTTTCGCTACCAATCCCTTTCGGAGATTAAATTTGCTTATCTTTTCTTGATGAGGGGAATGGGGAGTGGGCATTGGTGTCAACTTAAGCTAAAAGTAGCTTAACTGAAAGTTTAACTCGCCCGCCTCGAACTAAAGTTCCTTGCGGGACATGGCTTTTACGTTAAGTTGACACGTATGGGGAGTGGGGGAACAAGAGGAGGGGACAAGAATAATTATGTTACTTTGCCTATTCCCTACTCCCTACTCCCTACTCCCTACTCCCCACTATCTACTGAACCACCAATTGGATGTTTTGCAGGTGACACTTCGCCTCAGCTGTACCCAGGCGTTCGATTACCTGTTCGGCGCTCATCAGACGCTTGAGTACTACTTGACCTATGGTTTCACTGGCAATTACTGGTGTTGTTGGCTTCACTTCCACAGTTAAAATGGCTTCTTCAACTCGATAAAGCCATAGCAATTCGTTTTGTTCCACTAAACAAATATTCATTCGCTGAATATCTGGTTGACGTCGCCATGCATTTATTTGCCAGAGTCCATCAGATGCCCAGACTCTAGCAACTGCCCATCCTTCAGATAGAAAGAAATACTTCACGGTCTTCGTCTCACTATTAGACTTTCAATCTGCTGTTAACGATATCGCGATCGCTTTAGTCGCTGATGTTCAAACACTCTTCTTTTTGACAATACAGCCGATCTTTACGATAAAACGCTTTATTATTGCGAATTGCGAATTGGATTTATATATACTACTTAGGCTAAATTCAAAGCTTAACTTCCTAGTAACTATGAATTTACGACAAATTTAACCAATGTTGAAAATCTTAATCAAATAAAAATTTTTCAGTACTTATCTGGCTGCAAATTATGTTTATCTATCTGCGTATACTTAGCCACAGGTATTGCCGTAACTAATTGTAAAAAGTAAGCACAATATTCACAAATGTAGTAGAATTGCTGACCGCTGACATCAAATATTTTATTACTATGACCTGGTTTTCCTTGTCCATGAAACGGTGGGGTCGGATTACACAATTCCTATCTTTGTTCTGTGTATGTTTCTTTCTAGTTGTTAGTTGCGCTTCTCGTCCGCAGACTACGCCACCATCGGGTTCTGTGAATAGCTCTACAGGTGATGGTCGTATTACTATAGGTACAACAGCAAAGCCGAGAACCCTTGATCCGGCTGATACTTATGAGTTAGCATCTTTGGGTTTGGTGTTTAATATGAGCGATCGCCTCTACACCTACGAACCAGGAAGCACCGAAATTAAGCCACAACTCGCCACAGCATTACCTAAAGTCAGTCAAGATGCGTTAACTTATACCATCCCCTTACGTCAGGGTGTAGTTTTTCACGATGGGACTCCCTTCAATGCCCAAGCAATGGCATTTACCATCAACCGCTTTATTCAAAATAAAGGCAAACCCTCTTTCTTACTAGGCGATATAGTAGATTCGGTAACAACCACAGGCGAGTATGAGTTAAGCATTAAGCTGAAAAAGCCCTTTGCAGCATTTCCCTCACTGTTGGCGTTTCCTGGGGTGTGTGCAGTTTCGCCAAAAGCTTACGAACTAGGTGCAGGTAAATTCAAGCCGAATATTTTTGTGGGGACTGGCCCTTACAAGTTAGCGCAGTATGGTACTGATTCCATACGATTTGACCCATTTGATAAGTATTGGGGAGAAAAACCAGCTAACAAGGGTGTTAACCTCCAAATTCAAACTAGTCCGGTTAATTTGTTTAATGCTTTCCGTACAGGCGCAATCGATGTAGCTTACCTGTCGCTACAACCAGATCAAAATCGTAGCTTAGAAGAAGGTGCTAAAAAAGGAGATTGGCAAGCGATCGCTGCTCAAGGTAGTGTAGTCAGTTATATGGTATTGAATCGTAATCAAAAGCCTTTAGATAAACCAGAGGTAAGAGCTGCGATCGCATCAATCATTGACCGTCCACTTTTAAATCAGCGGGCTTTACTTGGTCAAGCAGATCCGCTTTATAGCATGATTCCCACGACATTCAATGTTTCCCAGCCATTATTTAAAGATAAATATGGCGATGCTAACTTTGAGCAAGCTAAAAAATTATTAGCTACTGCTGGTTTCTCCAAAGAAAATCCCGCAAGAGTACAAATTTGGTATCCTTCTAGTTCGCCTACTCGGAGTTTGGCAGCACAGACACTCAAATCTCTTGTGGATGTCAAAATGGATGGAATCCTGCAATTTGAAGTCACCCAAGCGGAAGGGCCAGCCTTTTTTAAGGACATTTCCAAGGGATTATATCCAGCAGCTTTACTTGATTGGTATCCAGACTTTTTAGACCCAGATAATTACGTCCAGCCGTTTTTGTCTTGTGATAAAGGTTCAGTTGCCAAAGGATGCGAAGATGGAGGCAGTCAAACTCAGGGTTCGTTTTACTATAGCGAAGCCATGAATAAACTGATTGATCAGCAACGCAAAGAACTAAACCCCGAAGCGCGTCAGAAAATTTTTACCGAAATTCAAACGCAAGTAGCGACTGATGTACCTTATGTTCCTTTATGGCAAAGCAAAGACTATGTATTTGCCCGCAATGGTGTGAGCAGCGTCCAACTTAACCCTACCCAAATTCTGGTTTACCAAAGAATTAAAAAGTAGTCATTGGTCATTAGTCATAAATGTTGACTATTGACTTTTGACTATTAAATAAAATATTTTATGCTCAATATATTTCTAGTTAATAGCTAAGATAATTCTAAAAACTGCATTTTAAACTTTTAACAAAGTTTGGGGGTTTAATTCCCCCGCCTCTACAGGCAGCAGGTTTTGTGTCGGGGTTAAATCCCCGTTACAAAACGTAATTGCGAATTGCGAATTGCGAATTGGTTTAATTGCTTATGTCTCGTTCTAAAGCCTTACAGTATTACATTGTTTCTCGCCTGCTTCTCGCGCCACTTCAGCTATTAACAATCATCACGATTGTATTTCTTTTACTAAGAGCAACACCAGGAGATCCAGCAGATGCAATTCTCGGCGGACGTGCGCCAGAAGCAGCTAAAGAGGAATTGCGAAAACAACTCGGTTTAAACCTTCCCCTGTGGCTACAGTACCTAAACTATTTAGGAAGCATACTGCGCTTTGATTTGGGAACGTCTTTAATGAGTCGCGGACAAAATGTTTGGGACATAATTGGGCAATATTTCCCGGCAACGGTAGAGTTAGCAGTATGCAGTATGGCGGTTGCGCTCATCGTTGGAATTGCGGTTGGGACTCTTTCCGCCTCTCGTCCTGGGACATATTTTGATGTCGGTGGGCGCTTATTTGGGATCATCACCTACGCACTCCCCATGTTTTGGGCGGGAATGCTTTTGCAGTTGATTTTCTCAGTACAACTAGGTTGGTTTCCTAATTCCAACCGCTTTCCACCCAATCTTCCATCTCCCACTCCTGTCACTGGATTGTATACAATTGATAGCTTACTCGGTGGAAACTTCACCCAGTTTTTCACATCTTTGCACCATCTAGCCCTACCGAGTCTCACACTAGGAATTTTGCTCAGTGGAATTTTTGAGCGAATTGTGCGAGTGAATTTAAAGCAAACCTTGCAAGCCGATTATGTAGAAGCTGCTAGAGCCAGAGGTATTGGTGAAAATAAGATTTTAGCCTCTCATGCTTTAAAAAATGCGCTAATTCCAGTAATTACAGTCTTGGGATTAACCTTTGCGTCTCTGTTGGGTGGAGCGATTTTGACAGAGGTAACGTTTTCTTGGCCTGGTTTGGCTAATCGACTTTATCAAGCGATCGCAGA
Organism: Nostoc sp. UHCC 0251; assembly: GCF_034932245.1. Taxonomy (NCBI): domain Bacteria; kingdom Bacillati; phylum Cyanobacteriota; class Cyanophyceae; order Nostocales; family Nostocaceae; genus Nostoc; species Nostoc sp. UHCC 0251. Next base: position 19,724 of record NZ_JAYGHD010000019.1, on the reverse strand, counting down.
TCGTGATTATCCCACAGTCCAGGGAGTGCTAGTCTTTTTTGGTGCGATCGTTGTGAGTGCCAGCATTTTAATTGATATTTTAAATGCTTATGTAGATCCGCGAATTCGATATTAAGCTGTTGGACATTTTGTTAAATTTCTTGAGAAATACCACTGGCTAAAATCCCCAGAATTTTATTCACATCTTTGAGATAATATTCGCTTAAATCAATGGTCAATATTTGTTCTTCTAGTTTGAGGAATTGCCAAATACTGCCCGTTGTGACTGCACCATAAATTGTTTTAATCTCACTTGCAGCTTGCTCATTAAAGATTTGGGCTGCTACCATTTCTGCTGCACACTGACCCAAACCCCCATTAATATTTTCTTTTTTAGCTTCTACAACTGTAATTACTGGTGCTGTCAAAATTAGAATTTCTGGAGATTTGGTAATAATAAAATCGCAAGTGCCGTTTAATCCTTTGCTATTATCGACAGTAAAATCTACCCCAGAAAATAAACTAACTTGTTCGTGTAATTGTCGGCGTAAATCAACTAAAATGGGAGCAATAATTAACTCAGAACGAGCTTTTTCACTATTACTTCCTAAAGCGATATCCAGGTTATAGTTGAGTGTTTCTACAAGTAAGTTACTCGCTGTTAATTCAGAAACACCAGCGAAGATATTGCGTTTTTCTAATGTGCTTAAACTAAAGTCTTGTTTTGCTTTAGCTAAACTAAACTCGCTGTAAGCCATAAAACTATTACTCTCTTTCGCTTTTAAATAGAAGACTGAAATTACCGTCCAACATCCAAGTCAAAATAGAAACCACCGTCAACAATTCTGTTGCTGCCAACATATTTGATAATGGGTATGCTAACTCGGTGCTGTCCTGGTTCAAGCGTCCAAGTTTGTTGAAAATTACCAATATTATGACAAGCAGCATAAATCGGGAAGTTACTAGGAGTGGAAAGTCTATTTTTATAACTCTCAACTCCATTTGGAAACAGATAAACTTTTACTTCTACTCGATTGACTGGAGCTTTAGATGGTATGCAATAGGTTAGATTTGATAATCTTAGAGTATCTCCAGCTTTTAAAGGTATGCGATCGCTATTTTTTACTTGCTGAGGTTCGTTGCTATTAAACTGCACTGTAAGATTATCAACGCATACTTTAGCCACAGTAACTTTATCACACGTTGTAGAAGTGGCGGTGACAGAGGGTGACTCTAGAGAAGATTTGTTCCCAAGCCCCATTATGGCAGGCACTCCGGCAGCTACTATGGTGGCGGTGGCAGCAATAAGAGCAAGTGCAAGCTGTTGTCTAAAAGTTGTCATTTCTCAAACTCCTCAACTTTTGTGCTGTAACACCATCATCACTTGAGACACAGGCTCTATAGGTAGGCGTTAGTAGGAAGTTTGAGCGACTAAATTGTTGTAAGGGAAAGTAGGCAAATGTAGGTTTGTAGGGTAAAGTATTACACTACTGCCTGATTTTTACTTCGCTCTGCCAATTCAATTACGTCTAATGGACTCAAAAGAACTGTTAGCTTTCATTAATGGGGTACTTGCAAAAAATGATAACCAAGTCTTAAATGAGTTAGAAGTAAAGCTCTTTTTAGGGATGTGGGAAGGGAAGGAGTATACAGACATTGTTAATGATGCTTCTTATAGTGCTGAACATGTAAGAGATGTGGGTGCAAAATTATGCAAGAAGATTGCAGAACATATAGGAATAAAAGTTACAAAAAGAAATTTTAAAAACCCAATAAAAGAACGATATCAACAGTATTCAAAAAAAGTTTCACTTTCCCAAGAGCCAATTACAGAACCAACTAATCCAGCACAAGAAGATGAATCACAGCCAGATAATCTATTACAGCGAAGTCATAATCCCTTCGTTCCCTTTAATGGCAGAGTAGAAGAAAAGTATTTATTCTTTGACCGAGGCGGCGAAATCTGGCAAGTATTTGAGGTACTAAATAGCGGTAGTAGTGTCGTTTTAATTGGTGAAGAGGGAATCGGCAAGTCCTCGCTGCTATGGATGATTTGCCAAGAAGCAGAAACTCGTCTAAATGTTAAACGTCAGCCAGTTTTCTTAGACCTGAATTTACTTCATAATGAAAGTCAATTTTATAGTGATTTGTGCTACAAGATTGGTATACCTGAAAGTAAAGACTATCAGTTAACCCGCAATTTGCGAAGTTGTAAAATACTACTGGCTATAGATAATGTAGGAAAACTTACAGGCGAAGGTTTTACTCGCAACATAAGAGATTATTTGCGCGGTTTAGCCGAAGGGAGTAATGCTCCGTTGAAGCTGATTTTAGCTGCCACCGAACCTCTGAACAACCTTTTTAACGATAGCCAGGACCAAGGTAATACTTCTCCATTGGCAGGTATTTGCCAAGAGGAATACATTCATCCTTGGGATGAAGCTACTATGTGTGCTTTTATTATCAACCGTCTAGCTAGAACTTCTGTGAGTTTTACTGAAGAAGAAACCATCAAACTAATCCACGAAAGTGGCGGACATCCTCGTAAACTGATGCAACTGTGTTATCGAACTTATTGGCGGTATGTGAAAAGTTTTCAATGAAATATAGTGCTTTACATCTCCTTTGCAAAGGAAGGTAATTTAGGAAATTAGGTTTTTCACAGGTAAAGAAGGAGACTGAATCATGACCCAACACCTCGCTGTACCCCGCTTAGACTTAGCACCTAAATTGAGGCGACCTCTCTCACTTTGGAATCCCTGGGATTATGTGCGTCTATTACACTGGGTATTTTTCTTTCCCCAAGCTTTACGATGGTATACGCTTTGGTACACACAAAATTTGCCAGAAGGATTTTTTATTCCTGAAAATCTGAATTGGAAAAATGCTTGGGGATTATTACCTAATAAGATTATTGGTAAATTATTTTTACAGAGTTTAATATTAGCGATTATTCTAGCATTAGGTCAGTCCTTTATTTTGCAAAAAATAGGTTTTACCTTAAATTATTTATATGTATTAGCTGGTATTGCTTTAATATTTATTGGTTATTTTTTCTTTTTGTATCTATTTTATCTGTCTAGTTATGAATCAAATAGAAATAATTATTATGTAGAAATTTTAAAAAGCTGGATAAATTGGGGTCTGCCTTTATTTATCATTTTAAGTATTACTTTTAATCTATTTTATAGTATTAGTACTTTGCCATCAAAAGAACAATTTTCAGATATATTAACTCCTTTAAGTTTTTCAGTATTACGATTTATTTGGTTAAGTATATCTCTTCAGACAGCTTTTGTAATTTTAGTAGATGTAGCAAATATTGAATCGTTTTTTATAATTAGCATATTTTTATTTTTATTTATTATAACTAATTTTTTAGTCATTTTTCAGAATATTCCAGTTGAGTTTGGTTTATTAAAATCTATACTATTTATTTTATTATCAAGTATTGCTTCTATATTAATTATATGTTTTATATTCTTACGTCCTGATGACTGGCTTTTAAGTTTATTTAGAAAAAAAAACTTATGTAGCGATAATAGAGGGCAGGAATTTCCCCATGTAACTCCAATACCTTTTCCCTATCTATCTGAACAATTGAAAATTTGGTTACATTATAATTGGGAAGAAGGAGCAATAAATGCTAAAAAGCTTTTTTCTTATACTTTTCAATTTATACCTATTATCAAAGCTCTTAATCAAGTTTTAGCTGAAACAGATTCAGACCAATTAGTATATCGTGTAGCACAATTGGCCGAACCTCCTTATAATTGGGAATTGATTCGTTGTCTCTGTGGTTATCTGTTTCCTCTATCGTATCGATTGGATACTCCGGCGACTGCTACTGCTGCTGGATTTTGGTTTTTACATCAAAAAAATCTTCGTGAGTCTACAGAAGCTTTTGCTGCTGTACGTTCTCTAAATCATGGGTCAGAGATGTATATTCTTACTCAAACTTTGTTCAACTTTGATAGAGCTAAGAATTTAAATAATATTGCTGCCCTTAAAATACAAAATTTTCCAATAGAACGTTTGTTACGCCCGGAGACTTGGAAGGCAATTGCTAGTTTGCGTCGAGTTGCAGAAGATATCAAAGTTATTAGGGATAGTTTGTCTCGTTCTGCCAGAGCCTTTGCCCTCAGCCGTGCTATTGGAGAACTTAAAAGTTTGCGAGACAATTATTATATTTTACCTGAACTTGAACGAGAGCTAATTAAAAAAATAGCGATTAATTGGTCAGTAGCCCTAATGGATGTAGCTACTGAGGTAGGGCAAGTTCGCATCGATCATCGTGTGGCTAATCCCTACATAGTTGGTGATCCCGTTCAGGGAAACCTTTTCATTGGTCGAGAAGATGTTATCAAGCAACTACAAGAACTTTGGGTGCTGGGTTATCAACTTCAGTCTATAGTTATCTACGGTCACAGGCGCATGGGCAAAACCTCTATCTTGCTTAATGCTACTAACCGTCTAGGGTTAGGAATCAAGCTAGCATATGTCAATTTACTGCGTTTGGGAGATAGCCCTCAAGGTGTTGGTGAAGTTTTAATGGCAATTAGTGATGAAATTTCTCAAGCTGTACAACTTCCACCTCCTGCTGATTGTGATTTGCTGAATCTTCCCTACCGAACTTTTGAACGGTATTTGAAACAAGCGGAATCAAATTTAGAAGGTGGGCTAATCATTGCCTTAGACGAGTTCGAGAAGATTGAAGAACTGATTGATGCTGGCAAAATACCTTCAGACTTTGTAGCTTATCTGCGAGGGTTGGTGCAAATGAGTTGTAAAGTCGCTTTTGCATTTGCTGGTTTGCATACTTTAGAGGAGATGACAGCAAATTACTTTCATCCATTCTTTGGAAGCCTAATTAATATCCATGTCAGCTTTCAAGAACGTGCAGCTACGCTCCAAATTCTAGCTAACCCAGGTAATGAAGACTTCCTCCTCGACTACACCCCGGAAGCTTTAGATGAAATTTATGCTTTGACACATGGTCAACCATATCTAGTGCAACTGCTGGGTTTTCAGCTAGTGCGCCGCTACAATGACTTTGTTTTTGAGCAAGGACGATCGCGTGGGCCAGTTTTCACAGTAGAAGATGTGGAAGCAGTTATCAATGACCCTAAATTTTTCAAGCAGGGAAGCGGCTATTTCACTGGGGTTTGGGGTCAGGCTGCGCGGGGTGCTGAGGATCAACAGTTAATTCTACAAGTGCTTGCACCTCACTTAGAAGGGCTAAGTTTGGATGCCTTAGCTCAGTCTACAGGTATGAACAATGCCGATTTACAGGAAGCCCTGAATACTCTGAAGCGTCATGATGTCGTTGAAGAAACTCAGGGAAGTTGGCGGATTATGGTAGAGCTTTTTCGCCGTTGGGTTTTGCAGCAGTAGATTTTTGCAGTACCGGGCGAATAGAATTCGCGGCTACACAGGCAAAGTCCGCCTTCGCGGACTAATTTCGGCGAACTCATTTGTTATTTCGGCGAACTCATTTGTTACTTCGGTGATCGCATTTGTGACTTTGGCGCTCGCATTTGTTACTTCGGAGTTCGCATTTGTTACTTTGGCGAACTCATTTGCTATTTCGGAGTTCGCATTTGTTACTTGGGCGAACTCATTTGTTATTTCGGCGAACTCATTTGTTGCTTCGGCGTTCGCATTTGTTACTTTGGCGAACTCATTTGTTACTTCGGCGAACTCATTTGTTGCTTCGGCGTTCGCATTTGCTTGTTTGGCAACAGCATTTGCTATTTCAGCGATCGCATTTGCTATTCTAAACGCTTATCTCCTCAAACTACGAGGATCAAGTGCATCTCTCAGTCCATCACCGAGTAAGTTGAATGCCAGTACTGTGAGGATAATCACCACAGCCGGCGGCCAGATTAACCAAGGTTGCAGTACCAAAATTGAAGCATTGCTAGCTAGAGAAAGCATATTTCCCCAAGAAGGGTCTGGTTGTTGAATACCCAAGCCGATGAGACTCAATATCGCTTCTGCACCAATAAAGCTGGGAATTGCAAGGGTCGCAGAGATAACTACATAACTAGCTGTTTGCGGCAAAACGTGGCGGAGGATGATATAAAGTGGGTTCGCACCCATTGCCCGCGCTGCTTGGACAAATTCTCGCTCTTTAAGTGATAATACCTGTCCGCGAATGACCCGTGCTAAACCAGCCCAACTAATAACCGAAGTAATCACCACAATCAGCAAAAAGCGCTGAGTACTGCTTAAACCAGCTGGTAAGACTGCGCCCAATGTCACCAAAAGATAAATACTAGGGAAAGTCATTAGCACTTCTGCCAAGCGCATAATAAGGCTATCAGTCACACCGCCGAAATAGCCAGAAATTCCCCCGATAAGCAAACCAAGGGGATAGGTAATGATAATGCCAAAAATCCCGATAAACATACTGATGCGACCGCCATGCAGCAAGCGACTAAATTGGTCGCGGCCTTGGTCATCAGTGCCCAAAACATTGACTTTGACGCCACTTGTTGTCCCAAATAAATGCCAATTTAAGGGGATACCAGGAAAGATCGTGACTTCATCCCACTTGGGGGGTAATGGCAAACTCATCTGTAACAATCGGTATTCTGGCCCGGAGACAAATAGACGCAGAGGTGAGGGCTTTGTCGAGTCTACAATGAGTTTGCGATCGCCTGTTTCTAAATTAGTGTCTCCCTGAGTCGTCGGATAAACATGGGGCCCGATAAACTGCCCTGACTGAGAAACCCAGTGTATTTTAGTTGGTGGCAGCAGTGAACCATTGGGCTGTGAAGCATAGGGGTCATAAGGAGCCACGAAATCAGCGGCAATTACTGCTATATAGAAAATTAACAGCAAAATTGCCCCAAATCGTGCCAAAGGATTTTTCTTCAGTCGTCGCCACCAATCCATAGTAGTTAGGAGTTATAAATTAGGAGTTAACGCGATGTGCAACTTAATTTTTGACCTCTCTCCAAACCTCTCTCCTGCAAGGAGAGAGGCTTTGAATTCTCCCCCTTCCCTACCAGGGAAGCAGGGTGGTTTCATACAACGAGAGAAAAAAACTAAAACTGGGTTTCAAAGCCTCTCCCCCCGTGGGGGAGAGGTTTGGAGAGAGGGAAAAAGCCATGCCACAAAACGAGAAATCAAGACTTATGTATTTTTCTTTTTCCGTATGAAACCACCCTGCCCTTCCCTACCAGGGAAGGGGGCTGGGGGGTTAGGTTCGAGTAAAAGTTGCACACAGCGTTCGTTATTAAAGTTTTATCTTAGTTCATAACTCATCATTAATAATTCCTAACTCCTAACTCTCAGTTCCCCACTCCTAACTTTTCTAAATACCGCTGCTGTTCTTGCTGTTGTTTTTCGTGTTCTACAACAAACACATTTGAGTAGAGATTAGCCAGAATTTGTTTTCCCTGCTGTGTCAGTGATAGATAATGTAGTCCCTCTTGGATATAGGGAAAGACGCCATTCCAGTAGAATTTAGCGTAGTTATTACGTAAATCGGCAGGGGTTTTATAGCCCAAAACTTTATTTACACCAGTTTCTTCAAACTCATAAAATAAAGAAGTAATTTTCTTCAGATAACGTGGGTCGCTTAGTTGACCAATCAAATCAGCAGCCCGGACTAACCCGGCAAAGCATTTTGTATCTTGATGATCTTCTGCCGCAGGCACGGGAAATCGAGTTAATTCAATGTTGCTCTTAATTGCCTCAGCATCTATTAACTTGTGACCTCCAAAACGCTCATCAATAAAAAGCTTGGCTCTATCAACATGATACGGCGTGAGACTGGCATCAGAAGCGCCAGGAGCTACAGAAATCATTTTGCCATTTTTACCTGTGGCATATAAGCCTGCTGCTTCTCGGTCTTGTCGGCAAACTCCCTTAACGTAGCCAATATCATGACTTACCAAGGAAATAATACAATGCAACCAATCTTCACTAGAAACACCACCTTCCCTAATGTGTTTGCCACGTAAGATTTCTTGCCCCACTAGAGTGACAAGGACAGTGTGTTCAACATTGTGATAAAGGGCGTCGCTATTGGCAATGTTTTCCAAAGCCATGTTACCAGCCCAGGCGATAATGTCCTGATAATCATTTTTAAAGCAGCCGTAGGTGCGACGGTAGCCGTCTCGAATTTCATTTACAAAGGCATCAATTAAAATTTCAGTGGCATTGAACATATCTTGTTACTCTGGTAAATACCAATTATTTATTGATTGATTTCAAAATTCCATAATCAGGGCCATCCTTGCTGGAATTTAGGGCAATGGATTTGCTCCTTTGTAACTCACGTGTAGCTGTGGACGCTAGCTTGAGCTATGCCTAAATTGCATGGTAAAGAATAGTTTTCTGGTAATACAAAGGCTTTAGAGGAATTATCAATGCCAAACTGAAGCATTTTTTAATATAACTTTATACATTAAAAATTGGATTTTAAATTAGATAAATCTAGATTAGCCTCACTAGTTTTTCATATCTAACCATTGGTTGACAGTGATCTAAATACATATGGTGTGTGACCTTGAGTAGCTAGATGAGATGAAATAATCATTAGTATCATAATTTACGTAACAAGCTTAAGTGTCACTTGCTAGTAATTACTCTTAGCAAAATTGTTTTATTATATACAGTTTTATATAAAGGACATATACTATGAAATGCGTCATAGTTGATACGAAGTAAATAAATTTCAATTTTTCTTAAGAAAATACCAAGATTGGTATGCATAGATAGAAAGTGGAGGTCGGACTGTGAGCGATGAAAGTTTTTCAGAAATCGAGGTGGAAGAAGCTATAACCTCTGAAGATAGGAGCTTTTTGAGCAAATCAGATCAAAAATTAACCAAGGTATGGTTGAAGCCGTTATTCTTGGGTGCTGGTTTAGGAATTGCGATCGCCTTTGGTGGAATGGGTGTACTAAATCGTCTTCCGGCTCGTCAACAAAAAGCGGTAGCGGATAAAAAAGTTAACCCAGTGATGACAGTCACCATCGCCAAAGTAGAAACCGCCCGTGTTTTCCGTACCCTTAAAACTACTGGGACAGTAGCAGCGCGTGATTTAATTGCGGTGTTACCACAGACAAACGGCTTACAAATCAAAAGCATCCCTGAAGATGTAAAAGAAGGGACTTTTGTCAGAAGAGGTCAGGTGTTGGCGGTGTTAGATGGTTCCATACTGCAAAGCCAAATTAGCCAAGCAAAGGCAGATGTGGAATCAAAACAAGCAGATTTAGAATCGAAACAAGTAGATTTAGCAGCCAAGCAGGCAGCTTTGGCATCAAATACAGCCATAATTCAACAAAGACGAGCAGATTTAGCTCAAACTAAGGCGAGGTTAGAAGAAGCAGCCAAGAATTATCAGCGCTATCAACAACTTGCTGACTCTGGGACGATTAGTAAGCAAGAACTCGATACTCGTTCCTACGCTGTAAAAACTGCTATAGAAATTGTAAATCTATCCGAAGAAAATGTGCGTAGTGCCCAGGCCAATATCGGCAGCGCCCAGGCTAATATTGGTAACGCCCAAGCTATCATCAACAAAGCCAAAGCCGATGTCCGCAGCAGTGCTGCTAAGGTGCAACAACTACAAACTCAGTTGCAACAAACTGTGGTGCGATCGCCGGCTTCTGGATTAATCGCTGAGAAATTGGCCAGAGTCGGTGATGTGACTGGTGTACCGCCACAAACTCAGCTGGGAACTGTGATTGGTGGCACACAAAAGCTATTTTCGATTATCCGAGATCAAAAGTTAGAACTTCAGGCTAAGGTTCCCATAATTCAACTAACTCAGGTAAAAATTGGCGCATCTGTGCAAATTACTTCAGATGTCGATCAGCGCGTGCGATCGCAGGGACGAGTTAGAGACATACAGCCACAGGTGAACGATCAAAGACGGGAGGCTACAGTAAAAATTGACTTACCGCCAAGAACTTTACTTAAATCAGGGATGTTTGCTAGTGCTGCAATTACTACTAGCTCAGGAATGAAGATGGTAGTACCGCAAAAAGCAGTTCAATCTCAAGCAGATGGAAGTGTAATTGTATTCACCTTATCAAGTGGAGATATAGTCCGCAGCCAAAAAGTAGAGTTAGGAGATCCTGCAAATGGCGACAAAGTGGAAATCAAGAGTGGGTTGCAATTAGGCGATCGCGTCGTAGTTGCAGGTGCAGCATATCTCAAAGATGGCGACAAGGTTCGAGTTGCAAATTGAATTAAATAATGTGCGATTCACTCATGGTAAAGTTTCATGACAAGTTTTGACACGAGTAAAAAATAAATGCATCTGCCATACTAGCCAAGATCCAACTCGCCAAGCTGCCATTGACAAGGGGGTTGTAGATGAATTTGAAGGCATGTCTAATATATTTTGGTCATAATGTAACCATTTAACTGGTAGATGTCCCATCGGTGTCGTTGGGGATAATTTAAAAGTTAGTTGGTCGTAATTTAACCAGTTTCCCTCTCTTCGCCAACCCAGGCGATCGCCAAGTCTTTTTTCTGTTTCATAATCTATTTGACCGCCTATTTCGTGCCAAATACTTTGCTGAACACTAAAACCAAAGTAACCATGACTGTATTGTTGCCAAAGTCGATCGATTTTATGAAAAGCTTGACATGAAAAGTTAAGAATATCTTGTTTATAAACTTCATTCCAATCATTCTTACCCATAACTTGTAGCATTAATTTAGCTGTTTCAATATCAGCTTCTTGCCACTTGTACTGCGTAAGAAGGTTTTGCAATTTACTGTAATCAATATGACAATTATTTTTAAATTCTGTGGTAAGCTCAATATCAATATCCTTATTAAGTTGTTCTGCCAATTCTGTTTTTTCAATAAAAAGTTGAGAATCATCAGAAACAATATCTGTTTCTTCTATCCCTAGCACTTTCTTTTGAGCAACCAGTTGAGTAGACATATAATTAGATATTAGGTAAATCGCTTGATTTAAAGTTATCTCATCTTTACTTAGCTCAAATTCATGAACCTGCAAATCTAATAATTTTGACTGAAAGAAAGCATCTGGCAGCCTATCTTTTTTATCATAACTTGCCACCAATAAATTTAGGATGTCATGAGATATCGTACTAGTATTTTGTATTGTTAATAGATTAACTTGAGAATTTAGAGTACTACTTGCTAAATTTTGAATTTCTCCTACAATTGCGTAAAAATCTGCATCTACTTTTACTACATCATCTATTAAAGATTGAAACGGACTAAAGTAATCTTGTAGAGAGTTTTCTAAATTAATTGCTGTTTCAGCTATTTTTGCTATTTCTTGACGAATTTTTGTAGCTTTGACTTGATATTCATAAATTTCTTGATACACCTCTATATCTTTAAGTATTTTCTGAATAGCTTGCTTTTGATTTTTGGTATCTTCCGCTAAATTTTTAATTCCTTCGCTGAGTAGCTTTACTTTCTCTAAAATTAAAAAATTAGTATTGCTTAACAACAAAATAGATTTTAAGTTTTCTTCTTCTTCCCATTTTAGCTTGTCAATTATTTGAGAATTTTTATGATTTTTTACCTCTAACTTACTTCTTTCTTCATTTACTTTTCTAATTTCATCATATTTTTGATTAAACAAATTTTTCCAGTCATCTATAAATTTTAATAAAAAGTCTTGATAACTATTTTTATAATTTTCTAAAAAATCAAGAAGGTAAGTATAATCTCTAATTAATAATTTAACCTCTGCTAAAGTTTGTTCTTGACTAATTTCTTTTTTCCATTTAATTACTCCCCAAAAATAAGAATGATATTTAGTACCTTCTTTAATTAAGGTTTGGCATTTTCTAATTTTTCTTTGAACTTTTTTTAGTTTGGGGTTTTTTAAAGTAGGGAATTTGTAATGTATTTCATAAATCTTAATAGATTTATAAGTAACTAATTGTTTTTGCTTTCTAAATAGCATCACTTATTTGAAATATACAAATAGTTACTAAACTCTTACCCATTTCAATACCTTTGGGTTTTTATTATAGCAGTAGTTTACACCATCCTTAGTAGTCACAGACTTTTCTTGACTAGCTTTGCTTCTGATCGTAGTAATAGAATAGTCTGTTAATGCCTGAAGCTCTTTATGAGAAAGTCCTATAATTGTAGCGTAGACGCTTTGCGTATTGTCATTAGACATCACTGCTGATTCTGGTTTGATTTTGAGTTCATTTTTCGGGTAAATATCTATCGTAATTTGCTCCTTTTCAACTGCTTTAACAACAATACCTTTTTGCAATTGATAATCTGGCATAGAAACAAGTTGCCAATTAGATTCTTGTGAAAGTTCTAACACCCATTGATGATAGTTAAATAAGCTTTCTCTATGACCAACGCTGATAAAAGTTGTTTTCGATGATTGTAACTGTTGATACAAGTTACCTTCGTTATTTAAATCTAAGGCACTCGTTGCTTCATCTAAGATAGTGAAACTAGGATGTGTAATTAATAGCCGTGCAAAAGCGAGGCGTTGTTGTTCTCCTAAAGACAATATATTTTCCCAAGGAACTTCTGTATCAAAGCCATTTACGCGGGTAAGTAAGTGTTGCAAGTTAACTTGTTGCAAAATGTGTTCAAGTTCGCGATCGCTCATTTTCCTGTCTGTATGAGGATAGAGCAATTGTTGGCGCAAAGTCCCCAAAATGATATAAGGCCGTTGGGGTAAGAATAATACTTCTTTTAGAGGAGGACGCACTAGACGGCCAGTTCCCGCATTCCACAAACCAGCGATCGCTCTTAACAAAGAACTTTTACCTCTACCACTAGGGCCAACAATCAATAAACCTTCTCCTGGCTGAACAGCTAGTGACAAGTTTTCGACGATTATCTGTTCATAATTTGGCGTTTGTAAAGTGACATTCTCAAAAGCTAAACGTTCTTCTTCTATAATTTTTATAGTATTGACGTTCTCTGGTTGTTTACTAGCAGCCTGTAGTGCATCTGAAAACTCTGCTAAACGTTTTACATAGCCAGAAAATCGCCCTGAAATTCCAAACTCAGATATTAGTTCTCCTAGAGCATTAGAAAACATAAAACAAGCAAAACTAGCTTGATTTATTTGTCCATAATCAATTTGATCTTGGAGAAATAAAGGTGTAAGAATGAACATCGAGAATACGCTAATGGCAGACTGATATGCTCTGCCAAAAGCGTCTTGTCCTCTCTCTAAATTCAGCCTGCGTTCAGCAGTTTTTAAAACATTATTAAATCGGCGCTGAATTATATTGAATTCTTCATCTTCTCCATGAAAAAAAGCGATTGATTCAGCGTGATTACGAACATGAGTCAAGCAATAAGCAAAATCTGCTTTGAATGCAAGTTCTTCTTGGTTAACTTTATTTATTCCTTTATTTAAGTAAACAGCTATTAAATTACCTACAATTGTATAAATAACTAAATAAATTGCAATTTGTGAAGAAACTGTCCAGAGAATTATCAAAGAACTTCCCATTTCTAAAGATTTTTCTAGCAAAGAAGATGAGAATCTCAAGCCAATACTAGTAATGGGTTCTATCTCTTGGGATAAGCGTTGATCTGGATTATCTATCTCAGATTTAAAATTGATTTTGTAATAAGCTTGATTGCTTAAATATTTTTCTAAAACATGAAGATTTAGCCATTTATACCAGTCAATAATTATTTTTTTCCTGACATATCTCAAAAGAGTTACTAACAATACCATGCCGACAATAATGAGACTGGAAAACAATAAAGTACCATTATATTTATCAAGGCTTCTCTGTTCAATAACAATATCAATTACATAGCGATTCCAGTAACTATTTGCAGCATTTGCAGCGACAATTACGACTATTAATAATACCAAGGAAATTAGCATTCCCCATGAGCGAATCACATCTGAAAATGCTCTTCCTTCTGCTTTTGTTGGATACCAATAAGGTTGAGCAACTACTTTCACATCTTGCCAAAATTGAATCAGGGTTGAAAAAGGATTCGTTGTATTTTGCTCACGCACAGATGGAGTTTGCATATTCTAAAAATGTAGCCGTTACTAATTACAGTAGGAATTTTGAAATGGCCTTTGAGAATCAAGTTAGACTCAAAGGCCATTTTTCCTTTTAGAGAATGTCCGAAAACAGTACTAGGTCAATGGTTCCTCATCAACAATTTCGACTGTTCTCGGAAAAGGTCCTTGGTCAGGCTCAGTAACGACTACTGGGCTAATATGATGTTTCAGTTTGAGTTTTAACTCATCTGAAATGGGCAATTCTTGAATTTCTTTGAGAAGAAATCTGACAGATTCAGTTTTGCTACGTTCTGTATAGACGAGCTTGAGAATGTTTTCAATTCCAAATCCCGCTATATATTCCCCTAGAACGGCTACCAGCCCAAGCAAGCCCAAACCTCCTAAGAGACCTAAAGGGCCGCCCAGCGTTGAAAGCATGGCGACAACGGCGGCGACATTACCCCCTGATGCACCCGTTGCTATCACAAAAAGTATGCCAGGAAGACCTAAACCAGAAATTTTTTTGACGAGTTCATCCATTGTACTTACCTACAATCCTTATAAAGTGGAAACATGACTAATACCAATTCGCAATTCGCAATTCGCAATTCGCAATTCGCAATTAAAAAACTTAGAGATACTCACCTTTCAGGGTTTATATCTGTTTCGTAATTTAAGTGAATTGGTATAAGAGAGTCATTACTAATTTCTTTTGTGAAGAAATTAAAAATCTTACATCTTGCACCAGTTAGTTGGTGCAAGATGTAAGAAATCTGATTTAGCCCAACAAAAGACTACATAGTTCATCGATTTGTTGACTTTTGTTAGATATTAGTCGATGGGCTATAGCTTGTAACTGACGAGTATTTTGGAGTTTGGTATTATCTATTTCTTCTAGTTCACTATCTAACAATGTTTGAAAGCGATAATAAAAACTTTTAGCTTCTTTATCAGTAGGCTCAAACAACTGTTCTAATTCTCCAGCTACCACTTCACTACTACCATCAAACATAATATTTAAAAGTGGTCTTCCCCATTGCAAAAGTCCCCAATTTTTGACTTCTTTATAAGGGTAGACACTTGTCAGGGAACCTGTACCTAAAGAAACTACTAAAATATCTTCTGTATTCAGGACTTTTTGGGCTTTTCGTTTACTACTAATTTGTGCTTCTAAAATAGCTAAATGGGCTGGATTATTAGCAAATACTCCACCATCGATTAAAGTATAGGCGATGCCGCTATTATGGGGGTTTACAAGCCGATGAGGAGCAAAATAAGTCGGAGTGGCACTAGTTGCCAATGCCGCATCTAGGAGAGAAAAACCGTCACATAACTTCTGAAAATTCTTAGATTCTATTTGCTGCTTTTCTAGTTGGTTGGTAAAAAATATCGGAATTCGCTGCTCGATATCGTAACTCGTTACAAAAACTTCTTTGAGATTATTTTCTAGAGGCGCGTTACCAAAATATTTCCTGAAAATTTCTTCTCTGTTTTCGGAAGGATATTTTGGCTGGAGAAATATATCCTCTAATGGGCCAAGTAGTCTTTCAAACAACGGCTCGTAAAATATTTCTACCCCATACTCAAGAAATAACTGTAGGATATCCTCAGCAGTGTATTCAGCTACTGGCAAGTTATCAGATACATCGGAACTTAATCGGGGTTTAGTTAGTCCAAGTGCTAAAATTCCGCCACTGGAAGTCCCAGTAATTAAATCAAACAAACTGAATATAGGCTTTTGTGTCCGCCTTTCAATTTCTGATAGGAGTAATGCAGGAATAATGCCCCGAATACCGCCTCCATCAATGGAAAGTATTTTATATTTGGGACGGGCTTCTGTATTCATGGTTTCTGGCGATTCCTCCTGAGTTAATATTTGTGCTTGTTGGATATTGACGGGATCTTCAGTTTTTTCTGTTTTGGTTTCCTCGTCATGAGCTATCGCAGTTGGAATAATCTCGGATTCTTCGCTGTTTATTTCTGTCTGTTGAATTTCCTTGGCTTGGTTTTCGTCGTCGCTTACTAACGATACCGTTGCTGCTAATAAATTTGTGGTTAGCGGTGAGATATTTTCTTCAGGAATAACTGCTATCTCAGTTTGGATCTCTTCTTGAATATCTTCTTGATTGGCTAATTCTTCTGCAAATATAACTGGATTTGATGATTGTGTTGCGAATGGAATTTCTGCTAAAGTCCAAATAGGATTACCACGAAAATTTCCTTGATAAGACTTTCCAGTTTGGTTTTTGACAGTTGTACCTTGCCCATCGTCTAATCTCCAGTAGGCCACTAATCCTTCTTCATCTCCGACTATTAGCCCACAACGATGATTCTGGATTTGTGCTTGAGTACAAGGATAATTCCAAACGCTAATGTTTGCTAATTGCCCTTTGAAATAGACCTGTTTGTGTAACGTTGCTCCCAGAGTTATAGAACTTGTGGCTTTGTTTAAAGATGAACCTCTAAGAGAATCGTTATATTCATGATCGTCAAGATATACGGCTAGCTGACCACTATTAAAAACAATAGCAAAAAAGTGCCATTGCCCTATAGTTAGTTCTCCTTGCCCGAATGTTTTGATACCCTTGCTAACACTTTCATCAATGTAGACATCTAAGCTTCCTGTTTCACTGATGCCGAATTCAAAGTTATCGCTGAATCTCTCTGAAGAACGGGCAAAAAATACATTGCGCGTCCCGTAACTAGTGGCTTTATTTGTTAGTTCATGTGGATTTATCCATCCTGAAACTGTAAAAGCTGAACTCCCTTGAGCGAAAACGCCGCCAATATCGTTTCTACCAAAATCTATATAATCTTTTTCCCCATCAAATGTTAAAACTGTTTGTGTATTTACTAGGTTTATCACAAGGGTTTAAGCTCCAAGTATCAATAATTTTATAATTTTAAATAAGGAATTTAATATTAATAAACTTAATAGTGAAATCTCACGAACACTTTTCAAAATAGAAGACAATAAAAATATACAAGGCTCAATATCCTAATTTTTATTAGTCAGTAATACTTCTGCGATCGCCTGCGAAATAGGGTAATGTGGTGAATATATCTCCAGCCAAAAAAATTCCCCGACTGGGTTAACTTCGAGGAATACATGCCGACCTTCGGGGGTGACAATAATATCAATTGCTCCATAGTTTAAGCCAAAATAAGCCATCAGTTTGAGCAGTTTTTTCTCAATATCTTCTGGCAAGTTGTAGGGTTGCCAATTTTTCACTAAGGCTCTCCCTTCTTTGCGCCAGTCATAAGTAGATCCTTCTAAGCTTTGGGAATCTACTGCGGCAGTAAATACGCGGTGTCCAACAATAGTTGTTCGCAATTCCAGCGCCTTAGGCACATTTTCTTGAAAGGTCATCGGACAAAAACGCAATCCTTCCATATTCTCCAGATCATCATTTGTAACTGGAGTGGTAAACACAACGTTTTCTCGCCCCTGCTGATCGTAAATAGCAAAGGAAGAAAGCATTTTGGTAACTATACCTTGCTGACACTCTTGAGCAAATTGCTTGACTGCTTCTGGATTGTTTGAAGTCAGGGTACGTGGAGTTACAAGGCCAACTTCTCGTGCAACTTGCAATTGTAGTTGTTTATTATTAGCCCGATCCACATTGGACATTTTATCAAAGTGGAATCCCTGAAGGCTGGCAATCATACCTCTGACTGTGGCGCGACATTCGTTAATTGACGCATCTCTGTATTGCTTGTCCATTGAGTCGGGGATTTTTTGTCCGTAGCGCATCCGCCGATACCAAACTGAGGAGACTTCACTCAAATCTAGCTTTTGTTCGCCATCAGTAATAATTACTTGTTCAGTAACGCCAGAGTAAATATCTAGCTTGACTTCGGTGGGATATCTGTCTGTGTCAAACCGAAATGCTTTTTCTCCTCTAGCCTCAATTTCTTTGATGACTAGAGGAATACTTTCGTTGTCTTTACTAAACGTAACTATTAATACGGTCATAATTGAGTTGCGCTTAAGATACCCTACAGTAATTGACTTTCTTAATTACGAATTACGAATTGGCACAAGAGCATCCGCGATCGCACTTGCAATGGGTAAGTTTAAATCCTTTTCCAGCATTCCCCACTCCCCCAGAGGGTTGATTTCCAAAAAGACGTATTCGCCTGATGGTGTGACGATGAAATCTAACGCTCCAAACAACAACCCAAATTTCCTCATAAAGGTTTTGAGACGGCGAACTACTTCATCAGGAAGCTGATGATGTTGCCATGCGCCAACCTCAACACCAGGTTTACGCCAATCAACTTTGGCTGCCGCATATATATCTGCATTTAGCGCCCCCACAAATACATTACCATTCACATACACTACCCGTAATTCTTGTTGCTTTGGAATTTGCTCTTGAAAAACCATTGGGCAATAGCGCAGTGACTCGGCATCTTCTAAGTCTTCTTCCTTGACGATGCTGGTGTACAGGAAAAACGAAGAGTTAGCTTCCATACTACGGGAAAGAGCAGTTAAGAGCTTGCTCACCATTTTGCCGTTGACTTGCCCGAAAAACTCTCGTGCTGCTTGGGCTTTGTTGGTAACAAGAGTCTGGGGAATAACAAAACCTACTTCAGACGCAATCCGTAGTTGACGCAGCTTGTTACTTGCATAATCTATCCGTTCTAAATTATCTACCCAACAAGCTCCCTTGAGGCTGTCCCAAAAAGCATCTAAAGTTGCTTGTGATTCTCTAACGCAAGCTTCTCGGAACTTTGGCGCTAATTCTTGGCTCAGTTCTGGTTCCCAAATACGGCGCATCCATACAGCTTCCACCTGCTCTGTGCTGATAGAGTGGTTGTTACATTCTATAGTGTGGTAGCTTTTAGACTTATCAAAATGTGCTGTTAATTGGACTTCTAGAGGAAACTTATCAGTATCTAGACGAAATGGTTGCACCCCTTTTTTTGATAAGGCTTCTGCCACTCTATCTATTGTGAAAAAATCACCACTGTGGGTGATTAATAAAACAACATCACGAGATAGGTGCATAAAATATACTTTTTTGAAAATTTTAGGAGGTAGCTATTAAGCAATAGCAAACAAATTGCTTTTTATAACCTAAAATTTTTAAATATTTAAAAATATTTAGGTATCTATAAAAAGCAATCACCTCCATGTTATAGATAAGGCAATATGAAAGCGATCGCCTACGGCGGGCGCTCTGCGCCATCGCGTTTATATGAGTAGCTTTCAATTATTTGATAACTGCTACTCTATGAAATTATGATTCAGCCAATTACAAGGTATCTTTCCGATCAGAAAGGTGTTTTCAGATGTAGAAGAGTAAATAAATTATCTATCTTCCAAATCTGAAGGATACTTGTAAGTCCAAGGAACCTCTGTTCCTTCAGTAGCTTGCTCTTCCAAGAAACGCGCAAAAAATGGTATTGCTACGACATCCACTGTTTTTGCTGTGTTTGTAGGCATAGAGTTCTCCTTAAAGTAAATTGATTTTTCAAATAAAAATATATCATTAAATTAAATATATTTTCAAGGTCAGTTAAGACAGTTAAGAAGTAATTTTTCTAAGATAGTTAGGAAAGTTAGGAAAGTTAAGAAAGTTAAGAAAAAATTATTTAATAATTATCAAGTTAAATAATCAAGATTATAGTAATTCTATTTAATTATTGAACAAGTAGGGGTTGGTTCGCCGAGATCATCATTAATAATTAATAACATTTTTAAACCCGCCTCTACTCTCAATACTTCTCGGTTAAGGGGAAAAGGGGAAAGGGAAAAAGGGAAAGAAAAAA